>JBMSJH010000109.1:0-7251 GCA_049418705.1 Aquirufa sp. | reverse complement strand
TGGCAGCGGGTTGCTACACATCTGGTGAGAGGCTTCGGTCATACCGTAGGCCTCCTGAATGAAAATGCCTAATTTTTGGAACCAGATCATCAGTTCCTCAGAAATGGGTGCCGCGCCGGTAACAGCTAGTTTTGTGCAGTCTAAGCCGAGTCCTTTTTGGATCTTTTTTTGAATGATATTTTTCAAAATGGGAATCCGCAAGAAGAGATCTAATTTCTTTTGACCTCCAATTTTCTGTAAAATACCTTCCTGGAATTTCGCCCAGATCCGCGGTACAGCGAGGAAATGGGTAGGTCTAGCGCTTGCTAAATTTTTCGCAAAAGTGTCGAGGTTCTCGACAAAATAGATGGTGCCTCCCGCCGCTGTTCCAGCAAATTCGACAAAGTTTCTCTCTGCGATATGGCAAAGGGGTAAATAGGAAATAAATCGTGCCGACGGTTGATCTAATAAAGCAATTTCTCTGGCCATATTGATGCCTGCTTCGATACCGCCATAGGTAATCATGACGCCCTTGGGCATCCCGGTTGTACCGGAGGTATAAACAATGGTAGCGATGTCTTCGGGTTTCGGCTGAGGTAAATTCGCAATTTCATTTTCTGATTTTAGAATCTCCGTCCATTGATGACCCGATTTTTCCGAACTTTCTGGCGTATGTACTACGAGGACATGCTCCGGAATGGCCTCTTTGATTTTGTCCCAATGATCTAATTTACCTACAATCAGGATGGAACATTCCGAATGCACTAAAACCTGATGCAATTGGTCTTTCGTTAACGTGGCATAAAAGGGAACAGATATGCCTCCTGCGGCTGCAATTGCCAAATCTGCCATCATCCAATGGGCCGAATTTTTGGCTAATATTCCAATGTTTTTTGATTCCTCTGTTAGATGTCTCTGTAAAAAATGAGCGATCTTTTTAACCTCTACTGCGGCCGCTGCATAGCTATAGTCAATGTATTGATCGCCATGTGGTTGTCTTAAATAAAGGTTGTTTGGAGTGGTATTTGCCCAATGAAGGAAATTCTCCAAGTTGCTTTGGTAATGAGAAATCATGTAAGGTATTTAGAGGAATTTAAGAGGGAAAAATAAAACTTATTTCCTTTAAATCATAGGATTCTACCGTGAATTCTTTTTCAATTTCCAATAATCCCTGTTCGCTAACCCCTAGAATTTTGCCTTCAAAACGTTCATTTCCAGCCTCGTAGCTCGCCCATTCTAGGCGTCTGAACAGGCGCTCATGGTAGTGCTCATCGATTTTCTCAAATTGCCCTTCCTTAAATAGGGTATAGGTATTTTCGATCCCTTGGGAAATATAATTGTAAACCTCTGGAAGTGAAATGGGATCTTTCAGTTCTAAATAGGAGCGGAGTGAGGTTCCTCTAATTCCTTCGAAATTGAGTTGATTAATATTAAGTCCGATGCCTATGATGGAAAAGCTCCACTTTCCTGCTTGGAAATTATTCTCAATTAAAATTCCTCCTAATTTGACTCCATCTAGGTAAATGTCATTGGGCCATTTGATTTCAAAGTTGAAATTTTCTCCCTGTGTAGCACGAGACCAAGCCTCTAGTCCATCCAAGATACCATTCGCTACAGCTTTGCTTAGAAAGAATTGTTTTTCGAGCAGTGCATGAGAAGGTCTGAGTAAAATGGAAAGAGTTAGATTTTGATGGGGCTCCGCTTGCCAGGTGTTTCCTCTTTGTCCTCTACCTGCAGTCTGATGTCCTGCAATCCAGGCAAAACCCTCCGGAATTTCCCCGTTTATAGCCTCCTCAAAGGCGATAGAATTCGTCGATGGACAAATGTCTAGATATTTGCTGTTTTTGCCAATGAAGCGGGTGGGAGCTTGGTAATTGTTCAATTATTATTTGTAATTTTAGGGTTACAAGAACAAATTTAGATTTTTATTCGTTATTGGTTTCTTGTTACACAAATTAATACAGAAAAACATTTATGAGTAAAACTCTTAAGAAAGTCGCTAAGCAAGTCGATGCGTCAGAGGAAATAGTGAGCTGGGTGGTAAAAGGCATGCAGGATAAAAAAGCGCAAGAAATCACGGTGTTGGATTTACGTAAGGTAGATAATGCTTTTACGGATTTCTTTGTGATTTGTTCAGGTACATCTGACACACAAATTGATGCGATCGCTGATTCAGTGGATAAAGAAGTATGGGAATCAGGTAAAATTCACGTACATGCGGTAGAGGGAAGAGCAAATCGGGAATGGATTTTAATGGATTATTATGACGTGATTGTTCACGTTTTTTTGAAAGATAAGCGGGCTTTTTTCAAGCTTGAGGAATTGTGGGGTGATGCTAAATTCACTGTCATTCCAGATTAATTTTATTTTAGATTTATAGAACCTTATCACCCATCAGGGTGTTTAATGCCCAACAATAAAAATCAAAATGGCCAAACAAGGGAATAATTTTAAAAACGCGAAACGTTCAGGCTTACAGCCTCGTATGCCTAAAAAACCAGTCGGAGGATTCCAAAGTTGGATGGTCGTAGGTTTAGTGTTAGCGGTTGTTAGTATGTTTTTCTTTTCGAAGGAAACAACTTTGCAGCCTATCACAATCAAGCAATTTGAATCGATGTTGATTCAAAAAGAGGTAGAGAAAGTGGTGATTGTGAATGATAAAATTGTGGAAGTAAGTCTTAAGCCGACTTATATTCCGAAGTATTTCAAGAAAAACACGACGCAGAAATTAGTTCCTGCTGCGCAAGTTCCTCACTTTGAATTTGAGATTAATTCGAAAGAAAGCTTCGAGCGTTTCTTAGAAGATCGCCAAAAAGCTTTCCCGCGTAACGAACAGATTATGGCTTCTCCGGAGACGAGAACGGGTCCTTTGGACTGGTTAGGGACTTGGGGATTCTTCATCTTAATGGGTCTTAGCTTTTATTTCTTGTTCTTTAGAATGGGTGGTGGAGCTGGTGGCGGAGGTCAAATCTTTAACATCGGTCGTTCCCGCGCTACGCTGATTGAAGGCGAATCGAAAGTGAAGATTACCTTTAACGATGTGGCTGGTCTAGACGAGGCGAAAGAGGAGATTCAGGAGATCGTAGAGTTCTTGAAATTCCCGAAGAAATTCACTGATTTAGGGGGTAAAATTCCGAAAGGTGCCTTATTAGTAGGCCCTCCAGGTACAGGTAAAACCTTGTTAGCGAAAGCTGTTGCAGGTGAAGCTGGTGTACCATTCTTTTCACTTTCAGGCTCTGATTTCGTTGAGATGTTTGTCGGGGTAGGCGCTGCGCGTGTGCGTGATTTATTCAAGCAAGCTAAAGAAAAAGCACCTTGTATTATCTTTATTGATGAAATTGATGCAGTGGGACGTTCTCGTGGTCGTGGTTCTATGCCAGGAGGAAACGATGAGCGCGAAAATACACTGAACTCCCTTTTAGTGGAGATGGACGGTTTTGCAACAGATTCAGGTATTATCATCATGGCGGCAACAAACCGTCCAGATGTATTGGATAGCGCTTTATTGCGTCCAGGTCGTTTTGATCGCCAAATCTCGATTGACAAACCCGATATTATTGGTCGTGAAGCGATCTTCAAAGTACACTTGAAGCCATTGAAATTAGCGGCAGATACGGATCCGAAAGAGTTAGCTGCACAAACACCTGGTTTCGCTGGTGCTGAGATTGCAAACGTATGTAATGAGGCGGCTTTAATCGCGGCACGTCGTTCTAAGACAGCAGTTGACATGAACGATTTCCAAGAAGCGATGGATCGCGTAATTGGAGGTTTGGAAAAGAAAAACAAATTGATTTCTCCAGAAGAGAAGAAAATTGTTGCCTTCCACGAGGCTGGTCACGCCATTGCGGGTTGGTTCTTAGAGCATGCGAATCCTTTAGTGAAAGTTTCCATCGTACCTCGTGGGGTGGCTGCTTTAGGTTATGCCCAGTATTTGCCTAAAGAGCAATTCTTGTACCGCACAGAGCAGTTAATGGATGAAATGTGTGTGACTTTGGGTGGTCGTGCGGCAGAGGAAATTGTGTTTGGCAAGATCTCTACAGGTGCTCAAAATGACTTAGAGCGTATCACGAAATTAGCCTACTCGATGGTAACCATTTATGGTATGAATGAGAAGTTAGGTAATATTTCTTATTACGATTCCAAAGGCTCAGAATACCAATTTAACAAGCCATATTCAGAAACGACAGCACGCGAAATTGATGAGGAAGTTCGCAAAATCATCAAAGAAGCGTATGATCGCACGAAGAAGTTGTTGAAATCGAAACAAGATAAGTTGACGATTTTAGCCGAGCAATTATTGCAGAAAGAGGTCTTATTCCAAAGCGATTTAGAGGCTTTAGTGGGTCCTCGTCCCTTCGAGCAATTGACGTCCTACCAAGAGTTTATCAAGGGGGAGACGGAGAAAAAACGTAAGGATGCAAAAGATGAGCGTGATTTAGCAGAGGAGAAAAAGAAGGCTCCGGCGAAGGTGGTAGCAGCGAAGAAAGCGCTAGCGGCGAAAGCTCCAGTAGCGAAAGCTCCGGCTAAAAAAGCGCCAGCTAAAAAGACTACAGCGACGAAAGAAGTGGCTGCAAAGCCAAGAGCAAGAAAACCAAAATCGACAGATAGTTAATCAATTGGGTGCCCAAAAGGGTGCCCATTTTTTTATATGATTCACCTTAATCTGACATCAGGGAAAAAAGTGTATTTCGCATCGGATTTTCATTTAGGGTTTCCGGATGAGAATACGTCAAGAGAGCGAGAGAAAGCGTTGGTTTCTTGGTTAGATCAGGTTCAAAAAGATGCCCAAGATCTATTCTTAATGGGTGATTTATTTGACTTTTGGTTAGAATATAAGACAGCTGTTCCGAGCGGCTTTGTTCGCTTTCTAGGTAAGCTTTCTGCACTCGCAGATCAAGGAATTCAGATTCATATTTTTGTGGGAAATCATGATCTTTGGATGTGGGATTACTTGGAAAAAGAGTTGGGCGCGAAAATCTATAGAGAGCCTAGTGATTTGAAAATCACCGCCGCTAATAGATCATTCCAATTACATATTGGTCACGGAGATGGTTTGGGCCCTGGTGATACGGGATATAAAATCTTGAAGAAAGTATTCACGAATCGATTAGCTCAATGGCTTTTTGGGTTTTTGCATCCGAATGTAGGAATCAGTTTGGCGAACTTTTGGTCCTCTACACGAAAAGAAAGTACTCTGGCAAAAGGGGAAGATGCTTTTCAAGCAGAAACTGATTTTATTTTAGCCTATGTGCGTGAAACAGCAGCAAAAAAACCGGAGATTGAAAGCTTTGTTTTTGGCCATCGTCATCATCCAATGGCTTTCCCTGTAGGACCTGCAGTTACTTATTATAACCTAGGGGATTGGTTTAATCCTCAATTTAAGAATGCGTATTACCTCCAAATTGATGAAAATAAAATCGACTTTATTCATTTTAACGCTCCTTCTAGCGTTTAACTCGTTTGCTCAACAAAGTACTGAAAAATGGCGTCCTGCCATTCATTTTACCCCTAAGATTAACTGGACAAATGATCCGAATGGATTAATCTATATTAACGGCAATTATCATCTTTTTTACCAACATAATCCGAAAGGCAATGAGTGGGGAAATATGAGCTGGGGCCATGCAAAAAGCAAGGACTTGTTGCATTGGGAGGAGTTACCTGTGGCTATTCCACATGGCAAAGAATATATATTTTCTGGATGTGTGGTCTATGATAAGGACCACGTTTCTGGTTTAGGGGATCCCACAAAGCCTTTATTGATTGCTATTTATACGGCTGATTATCCCAATACCTTACAGGAGCAGCATTTGGCTTATTCAAATGACGAGGGATTGACTTGGACGAAATACGATAAGAATCCAGTTTTAAGCATCAATTTGAAGGATTTTAGAGACCCTAACATTATTTGGCATGCCCCATCCAATCAATATGTCATGACGGTGGTGAAACCTTGGGAATATACGGCTCAGTTTTATGGGTCAAAGGACTTGATTCATTGGTCGCTATTGAGCGAATTTGTTCAGCAGGGTGATATCGATATGATTTGGGAATGCCCTTCTTTATTGGAATTGCCGGTGGAGAATTCCAAGGAAAAGAAATGGGTATTAGCCCTTTCGAGCCAAGGACCCTACAAGAAAACAGTGGGTATGCAGTATTTTGTAGGAGATTTTGATGGCAAAACTTTCAAGAATGATGCCCCGAAGGAGCAAGTTAATTATGTGGATTTTGGGCGTGATTTCTATGCAGCCATCCCTTTTTACAATACGGTGGACAAAGAGACTTTTTGGTTAGGTTGGATGTTAAGCTGGTCCTATGGAAAAGAGCAACCGACCTTCCCTTGGAAAGGCCAAATGTCCCTAGCTAGAACCTTGTCTTTAGTTCGCACTTCTCAGGGTTTAAAATTAAAGCAGGTATTCAAGCCTAATTTTGCTAGTCAAAAGCCTAGTTTTGAGGCTAAAAACCTAGTTATTGATGGTTCCAAAACGCTTTCAGGAATCAAGTTTCTGCAAAATAAGACCTATATGGTGGAGCTAAGAGTAGATGCGTCTCGGGCAAAGCAATGGGGACTTGAAATAGGGGATGAGGCGAAAGAAAACCCTGAATTAACTCGGATAGGATTTGATGAAAAGAGCCAAGATTGGTTCATTGATCGACGCATGAGTGGCGTTATTCCTGCACCTGGATTCGATATGATTCAATCCGCGCCTTTTGTTCCTGGTGGAGATAAAGTTTTTCAATTAGTAGTGGATCGCTCCACTTTAGAGTTATTAGCGCAAGATGGAACAGTGGCTATCAGTTCATTGCGTTTTCCGAAGAACAAAGAATCCCTAAAATTAGTCTCGCAGGGAGGTGAAATCAGGGTAAAGGAATTGCGTATTTGGGAGATTAAATAGCGATTTTTTGCTAACTTCACGGAATTGTATTTTAACCAAGAAACGAATGTCACAATTTCATACACGCTTAGAGGTCATGTCAGAATTGGCCAAAAACATGGATACCTACGTAAAGGACTACTTAGTCCCGATCGAGACCAATTGGCAGCCAGCAGACATGTTACCTGATGCGACGAAAGATTCGTTCTTTTCGGACGTTAAAGCCTTACAAGAAGCCGCGAATGAATTGCCTTATGATTATTGGGCTGTTCTAGTGGGTGATACGATTACGGAAGAAGCTTTGCCTACGTATGAGTCGTGGTTATTAGCAATGGATTCTGTTAATCATTTGGACCAAAATGATGGCTGGGCACGTTGGATTCGTACCTGGACGGCA
>JBMSJH010000108.1:0-7367 GCA_049418705.1 Aquirufa sp. | reverse complement strand
AAGCGCACGGTGGTAGAAGAGAATCCTGATTTGACGGATTTCTACAATACTTACGATCGTTTCGCTCCTACAGAAGCAGATAAGAAGAAATACCAAGACTATATGGCGTCATTGAATGACGACGAGAAAAAATTGGTTTCGGAAGGCAAAAACTTCTACGTAGTGAACTTCAAAAACAAAGGTGGCTTACCGATGCCAGTGATTGTTAAATTGAGCTATGAGGATGGTACGGATGAGGTATTGCGTTTCCCTGCGGAGGTTTGGCGCTTGAACGATGTGACGGCGAAGAAGATTATTCCAACTTCGAAGAAAGTCGTGAAGTGGACGTTAGATCCATTCTATGAAATCGCGGACATCGATACGGAAGACAATTCCTTCCCACGCGAGCCTGCACAACCTACGAAAGTGCAGTTGTTCAAGATGCAAGGCAGAACCTACAGCGGAGGGCCTAACCCGATGCAAGAAGCCAAGAACGCGAAAGAGAAATCTGGAGCGGTGACTGGATCGAAAAACAACTAAAATTGACAAGCCCCTTGTAAAAGGGGCTTTTTTTATTCCTGATCGATTAGATTCAATTTCGAGAGATCTAACTCCGTCCTTTGGTTTCGACTGAAATACATAGGCAGGAATTTAAAGCCAAACTTAAAGTCTTTAATTGCGTAGGAAGCGCGCGCCACCACCACACTCGAATAGACTTCATCAAAGCCGCTCAGATAAGCTGATATTTCAGGTTGTAGATTGACGATATCTTTTTGGGATAAACCAAAAAACGGACTATGTTCATCAATCGGATGCACCACCGTCCAATTCAATACTAAACTATCTACGTGGCTTCGCTCTAAGTTTAAATTAAAAAATTGATAACCCTTATTTTTTGTCACAATGCGGGCATTCAATTTTACCTCCGCATTAGTTAAGAGGTGATCGTCTTTGTAACAAACAAGTCGAAACATGAAGGCATGTCCCTCTTTATACTTCGCATACACCATACTCTCCGAAAAGCGAATAAAGGACCTCGGGCGTGAAAAACGACCATATAAAAGACCCGCCGCAATGGCAAACGAAAGAAAACCAATCAACGATTCTACCGCCGCAATCCAATTCGTTAACTCGCCTACTGGATTTACTCGGCCATAGCCTACGGTCGTAAAAGTCTGCGTAGAAAAGAAGAATAATTCCTTAATTCTTCCCCAAAATTTCACTTTCTCTACCCCTTCTAAACCCGATGGGCCCGCAAGCCAATAGAGCGCTGTAAAGAAGCAATTAATCAGAAAGTAAAAGATGAAAATGATGCTTAGGAAGCGCCAACGAGGCATCGTCAGCATACTTTGGTAGCCACTCGCCCGATCCCGAACGCTGATACCAATTCGTTTAATATTAAAACTCCCGTCCTTGTTGACCATTCGGCCACCCATATCCGAGGTTCTTTCCCCAAATCCCGTGTCTTGATTTACGTTTTCGATCATTATCAATTAAACAAACCACAATTTAAGCGATGCAATCACTAATACCAAAGCCAAAATCCATTTCACCTTCGTATTCGAGGCAATCGCCGCACCCCACCTAGCTCCTAAAAATCCGCCCACCAGCGAAGCGCCTAACCAATAGATCATTTGGGATTGATCCAAAGGAATCCAGGTTTTCAATCCGGCTAATCCAGAAACGGAGTTCACAAAAATAAACAAGGCAGAAACGGCGGCAGCTTCTTTCAAGGAAGCCCAGCGGAAAAGAAGTAACAGCGGACTCAAGATAATTCCTCCACCTATACCAATCATACCAGACAATAAACCGATGACTGATCCTGTGAGTATGCCTACTACTAGATTTAGTTTTTGCGATGAGTCTTCCTTCAAAACGACAACCATTCGAATCACCGCTAATAACAAGCAAGCGCCCAAAATCTGTTTATAAGTGGAATCAGTTAGCGGAATGCGAGCGCCAATAAAAGCTAGGGGGATAGACCCAAGCGCAAAGGGCCAAAATAGATTCCATTTAAAATAGCCTTGGCGGTAAAAGGCAATGAATGACATGAACGAAACCCCTAGATTTAATAAAAGTGCGGTTTGTTTCATCACGGGGGGGGCAATGGCGAACAAGGCCATCACCGCTAAATAACCACTGGCCCCTCCGTGTCCTACGGAAGCGTACAAGAAGGCCATGATACCCAATAAAACGATTAATTCCACGCTATTTTCGAAGAGCTAATTGGAAATAAATAAACATCTTTTCCCAGTCCGCCACGCGAATACGTTCTTCCTTAATTCTAGAAGCTGGTAAAGATTTAATTTTTTCAAAAAGTCGAATGTAATATTCGTAAGCTAATAAACAGCCTTTGCGAGCGACGTCAGGCAAGCGGTGAATTCCGCGTAAACCTGCATCAAAATCTAGCTGAATATCCGCTTCGATTTCTTTTTTCTCTTCATCTGTGAAGGTCGTGAAATCGATTCCAGGGAAATAAACCCTGCCTCGCTCATCGTAATCGGAACGGATATCCCGGAGGAAATTGATTTTTTGGAATGCCGAACCCAATGCACACGCATCTTCTTTCAAGGAATCGTATTGCTGTGCATCTCCATCACAGAAAACACGAAGACACATAAGACCCACCACTTCAGCAGACCCATAAATGTATTTTTTGTACTCTTCTGGATTATAATCACGCTTCGTTAAATCCAACTCCATGGAATACAAAAAGGCATCGATTAATTCGCGCTCCATCCCAAACTTGTTCACCGCCCACTGAAACGAATGAAGAATGGGATTTAAACTAATTTTCTCCTCGATCGCTCGGTAAGTATCCTCTCTAAAACGTTGCAATAAAGCAGCTTTATCGTGGCTATGGAAAGTATCGACAATCTCATCGGCTAATCGAACAAAGCCATAAACGGCATAAATAGGATCATGCACTTTTTCATCCAAGGTGCGAATTCCTAGAGAAAAAGAGGTCGAATAAGCTTTCGTTAGCAACTTACTCGAGGCCAGAGAAACCTCTAAATATAAATCCATATTATCCTTTTAATTCTTTATCGACTTCAGTCGCTACCACTATCCCCGAAATCAAGGAAGGAGGAACGCCCGGGCCTGGAACCGTTAATTGTCCTGTATAATACATATTATCCAAGTGCTTATTTTTCAAGGTAGGCTTCAAAATCGCCGTCTGCATCAGCGTATTCGCTAATCCATAGGCATTCCCCTTGTAAGCATGGTAATCTGATTTGAAATCTCGGTGCGCATATGAGCGCTTGTATACAATGGAATCGCGAATGGAAACGCCACAATGCGCCTCTAAACGATCCATCAATTGCTCAAAATACTTCTCTCTTCCTTCCTCCGTATCTTCTAAATCAGGAGCAACTGGAATTAACAAAAAGATATTTTCACAACCTTCCGGAGCCACAGATGGATCCGTCACTGAAGGCGCTGAGGCATAAAATAAGGGGTCTGAAGGCCAAGCCGGATCCGTGTAAATTTCGTGTGAATGTACCGTGAAATCACGGTCAAAAAACAAGTTATGGTGTTTTAAATTAGGCAAACGCTTCGAAATACCTAGATAAAATAGGAGCGATGAAGGGGCCATCACGCGCTTGTCCCAATAGGCTTCATCGTAATTGCGTAAACCGTCTCCTAGTAATTCTTCCACATGGTGGTAATCTGCACCTGCCACCACCGCATCTGCTTCGATTAAGCCGGCAGCCGTTTGGACGCCTAGCACTTTTCCGTTCTTAATCTCAAAGCCTAAGACCTCCGAATTGTAGGCAATCTTCACCCCTTTTTCTTCGGCTAATGCCACCATCCCTTTTACGATGTTGTGCATACCGCCCATGGGATACCAAGTACCTAATTTGATTTCAGCATAATTCATTAAGGAATACATCGCTGGCGTGTTCTCCGAAATCGCTCCTAAAAAGAGGATGGGGAATTCCATCAACTTCAATAAAGTGGGTGAAATGAAGAATTTGCGAATGTGCTTGTAGAAGGAGGTAAAGACATCGATTCGTACGGCGTCTACCAACAATTTCAAGCTCAAGAATTCCGTGATTTTACGAGAGGGCTTCCAAACAAATTCCTGAATTCCCACCTTGTATTTATAGGCTGCTTGCTCCATGAAGGAATCTAACTGAGCCCCAGAACCCGCTTCATAGGATTCAAAAAGTTTTTTCAAATCAGCATAATTCGCTGGCAAATCAATGGTCTCTGTTTCTGAAAGAATAACAGAATAAGACGGATCTAAGCGTACTAAATCATAATAGTCTGACGGCTTTTTACCAAAACGGCCAAAATAGGTCTCAAAAATATCCGGCATCCAATACCAAGAAGGACCCATATCGAAAGTAAAACCATCGGATTGAAACACCCGAGCTCTACCGCCTGCGTGATCGTTTTTTTCAAGAATTTGGACTTCGTATCCTTTTGAGGCTAATTCAGTCGCGGCCGAAAGACCGGAAAATCCTGCTCCTATGACGATTACTTTTTTCATACTATGCTCTAATTTAACAAATATACCAATCTTTCTGAAGGGAGAAGGGCTAAAAAGAAAAAGCCAGATAAAATCTGACTTTTTAACTCCTTCTGTTAACCAAAAAACTAATCAAAACCTATTACGTACTTAAGCATACATGTGTAAATGATTTTTCAAATCACGTCTAGCCATAAAAATTCTATTTTTCACCGTTCCGATAGGTAAATCCAATTCTTCAGCGATTTCGTGGTATTTAAAACCTTCGAAATACATCATAAACGGCACTCGGTACATAGAATCAATTTTAGCTAAAGCTGATTGAATGTCTTCGCTGATAAAAGAGTTCACTGCAGAATTTTCCTGCAGTGACTCCATTGAGTTGATGAAGTGTAAATTATCTGTCGTATCGATGAACGTGTTACGGCGCACCATACGTTGGTATTGCGTGATGAAGGTGTTCTTCATAATCGTAAATAACCAAGCCTTCAGGTTAGTTCCGTCTTGGTATTTCTCCCGATTGGTAAAAGCCTTTACTAAAGTGTCTTGCACTAGGTCGTTCGCGTCATCTCCATCTTTGGTCAAACGCAAAGCAAATGGGCGTAAAAACTTCGAAAACGTGCCTATTTGGTAAGTAAACTCTAAAGCTGTCATATTCGTGAGTGATTTGTTCAACAAATTTATAAAAAGATTAAACAAAACAAATATTTTGTTTAAAAAATTTTAAAAAAGATTAAACAAAAATTTTGTAGCCGTAGGATGTCCATTCATCGACACATCAAATGCATTCATCTTTTAGGCTTCGAAGGATTCGCAAAAAAGCCCTTTTTAGTCTATCTTTAAGTCCTATTGTCCTATGAGATACTTCATTATCCTTTTCGTATTCCTTTCATTCAGCAACTATGCGCAGACTACCTGCCATTGTTCGCTAAAGGGAATTGTGGCTTCGAAAGAGAACAAAGAGAAGGTTCCTGGTGCTTATGTCTATATAAAAGGAACAAATAAGGCCACCGTCACAGATGCCAATGGCTTATTTCTGATCAAGGATTTATGCCCGGGAAAATATACCTTGGTTTGTCAAATGGCCAGTTTTGACCCCATTGAGACGACTATCAACCTCACCGATGAGCATGAGGAAGATTTTGAATTGAGTACACATGATGAACATTTACAAGAAGTATTTGTCCAAGGAAGAAAGCAAGAAATTACCTCCCAATTAAAAACACAATTATCCCAGGAAGAGCGGTCTCAACGAGACGGTTTGTCTTTGGGCGAAATGCTGAAGGGATTAACGGGAGTCCAAAGCTTACAAACAGGAAGCTCCATTTCAAAACCCGTCATTCACGGATTACATTCAAGTCGCGTGATCATATTAAATCAAGGAGTTAGACAAGAAGGCCAAAACTGGGGCAGCGAACACGCTCCCGAAATCGACCCCTTTGTTTCTAAAAACATTCAGGTAATCAAGGGCCCAGGTGGCTTGCGCTATGGGGGCGACGCTATCGGAGGAATCGTCATGCTAGAGCCCGATGCGCTGCCAGATACATCTTCCATCCATGGATCGATTCAAAGCATTTATTTTACCAATGGTCGTCAAGGGGTTGTTTCTGGGCTTTTGGAGGGAGGTATTCCGAAGGCCAAAGGCTGGGGATGGCGCGTGCAAGGTACCTTGAAAGACGGAGGAAACGTACAAACGGCTGACTATTACCTCAGCAATACAGGCGTGAAGGAGGAAAATGTTTCCTTCGGTTTTGGGTATAAATCAAATCGCTTGGGAGCGGACTTATTTTTAAGTCGTTTCCACAATGTGATTGGCATCTATGAAGGTTCTCACATTGGCAACATTGCAGATTTAGAGAATTCAATCGCAAGAAGCAGGCCATTAGCAGCATTTAGGCCTCTAGAGTTTAGTCGAAGAATTGATCGCCCTAATCAAGATATTTGGCATGATTTAGGAAAAATCAAGGCTTATTACCACTTGGCCTCTAGGGCCACCTTGCGCGCAACTGTAGCTGCCCAATCCGACGAGCGCTGGGAATTAGATGTGCTAAGAGCTGGGAAAAACATCAATACGCTCCGCTTTAATTTGGATACGCATAGTGGCGAATTTCTGTACGATGAAACGAATACGAACAAGCGGTGGAAAGGGCAAATTGGGTTTACTTTCTTAGACCAGGGAAACATTACTTCGGGCAATCGAGTGCAAAATCCAACGCTAACGACCAGTTTACTTCCGAATTATAACCTTCAAAATATAGGTGTTTTTGCGCTGGAAAGACGTGCGACAGAAAAATGGGAGTTCGAAGCGGGCTTTCGTTTTGATGTGAAAGAGATTGAGACGCACCGACCTAAGATCAACTTTTCGCCCACTATTCTCCGCAAGAATAATTCTTTCGACGGATGGTCTGGGAGCTTAGCCTATACCTACCATTGGAATCTAATAACCGAATCTCAAATTACGGTATCACGCGCTTTCAGAGCCCCGGGAGCGAATGAACTATTCTCTAATGGCGTGCATCACGGTGCCGGTGCCTATGAAATTGGTGACCCGAATCTAAAAGGGGAGTCAGCGGTTAACCTGAGTTTCAGCACAAATTTCAAACCAGAAAGATGGGATATCGAGCTGGGATTGTACTCGAATCAGATTCATAACTTCATTTATTTAAAACCTGAGGTGTTTAATGGTGCGGCCGTTTATGCCACTACGGTTCGCGGTGTATTCCCGATCTTCAGTTACCAACAGGTGAATGCCCGTTTTCAAGGGATTGATTTTCAAGCGGGATACCTGTTAACGCCGCGCTTGTCCATACAACAGAAAACGAGCATCGTTCGCGCATTTTATACGGAGAATGATCAATTCTTAGTGGGGATTCCAGAAGACAGCTTTGAATATATTGCGAGCTATGCCTTC
>JBMSJH010000107.1:0-7380 GCA_049418705.1 Aquirufa sp. | reverse complement strand
GGCGAGGGATTTGTGGCGAATTCGGGCTTAGTATTCAGAAAGCGGTGGTCGCGTTATCACATGTTGGAAGCGGAGGTTTTGGGTCGTAGGGCATTTGGGATTAACCGTAATTCGGGTATTGTCAAATTACGGTATCGAGGGGATTCTTTTGATTTAACACTAACCAATGGGGATTTTGTGGCGCAATACAATCCAGAGAATACGATTTCTACGGAGATGAACTCATTATCTACTCTGCTTCTGAAGAATAATCAGATGAAGATTTATCGTTCCAAATTCACGTCTTTGAATTTCACGAAACGATTCTCAGCCCGCTTTTTTCTGAAATCCTTGATAGAATATTCAGAGCGCAGTCAGATGGATAATACGACCGATTATTACTGGATTAACTTCTTGAATCGGGATTTTAAACCGAATAATCCTACGAATTCAGAATATACGCAAGAAGGATTTGCTACACATCAATCCTTTATTACCCAGCTTCAGGTAGGATTTCGGCCCTTCTTAACTCAAAGTTATCGAGCTAATACCCGATTATCGGATTGGGGATCGTCACCCCTTTTATTAGCTAAATACCGGGCGGGTTGGAAGGATGTCAGAGGTTCCTCAACTGATTTTAATCAAGTAGAGCTTTCTTATCTGCATAACATTGAAGTGAACCCTTGGATAAAAATGGGGCTTTTAATTAATGCGGGAACCTTTATAGGTAACAAGCCAAGCTATTTCATTGACTTCAAACATTATAATGGTAGTTTAAACTTGATTCAAGCGGGTGAAATGTTGGCTTCAGAACGCTTAGTCGGGTATTACCAAAACTTCACTTCGGGAACTAACCAGCGCCTAAATGTGAATCATTATGCGAATTCAACAGCCGGAACCTATGTTGAGGCTTTGAGCTTTTTTCAATTTTCTAATTTGTGGCTGAAGCCTCTACTAGGTATGAAAAAACTCTATGTGAAGGAAGTATTGATCGCGAATGCAAATTATGTGCAGAATCAAAATCTGATGTATAATGAACTGGGATATGGTTTAGATGGAGTGTTCAAAATTTTCCGCTTAGAAGCCATTGCTAATTTTATTAATGGACAATTTAGTTACATCGGTTTTAGGGTAAATATTAATTCCCGAATTCGGATCGGAAATATCCCAGATTAATTTTTTTTTATCTTTTCGATCATTTTTGCCTCTTTGTTAAAAATAGAGCCCTTATATTTGGGGTCATTTTAAGAATTTCATTTTTTAACCAGCATAATGGCAAAAAATTTAGTCATCGTCGAGTCTCCAGCGAAAGCGAAGACCATAGAAGGGTATTTGGGAAAGGATTTCGTGGTGAAGTCTTCTTTTGGTCACGTACGAGATTTGCCTCTTAAAGGGGATAAAGCGATTGATGTGAATAATGACTTCGCTCCTACTTATGTAGTTTCAGCGGATAAGACCAAAGTTATTTCTGAGTTAAAAAGTTTAGCGAAATCATCTGAGGAAGTTTGGTTAGCAACGGACGACGACCGTGAGGGAGAAGCGATTTCATGGCACTTGAAAGAGGCTTTGGGATTAAAGGATAACGCAAAGCGGATTGTTTTTCGAGAAATTACGAAACCTGCTATTTTACAGGCCATTACTCAGCCGCGTACCATCGATATGGATTTAGTGAATGCACAGCAGGCACGCCGTATTATGGACCGTTTGATTGGTTTTGAATTGTCACCTGTGCTTTGGTCTAAAGTACAGAAAGGCTTATCTGCTGGTCGTGTTCAATCAGTGGCTGTCCGTTTAATTGTAGAACGTGAGCGGGAAATTGAGAATCACGAATCGATTGCTACGTTTAAGGTTGTGGCTCATTTTGATCTTCCAGGTAAGAAAGTGTTAAAGGCAGAATTGTCGAAGGCTTTTGCCAAAGAGAATGACGCCTTAGACTTCCTTAAAAAGTGTGTAGGCGCTGCATTTAGCATCAAGAGTTTAGAGACGAAGCCAGCGAAAAAATCCCCTGCTCCCCCATTTACGACGTCAACTTTACAGCAAGAGGCTTCGCGTAAATTAGGTTTTGCGGTGGCGACGACCATGTCAGTAGCTCAAAAACTATATGAATCAGGACGCATTACTTATATGCGTACCGATTCGACGATGTTATCACAAGAAGCGAGAGACAAAGCGAAAGCGGAGATCGAATCAGCTTATGGGGCGAAATTCCACCACAGCCGTCAGTTTAAGACAAAATCAGAAAGTGCTCAAGAGGCTCACGAAGCCATCCGTCCAACGGATTTTGCGAATCATAGTATTACAGGTGATGCGCGTGAGAAGCGTTTATACGAATTAATTTGGAAGCGGGCTATTGCGTCTCAAATGGCTGATGCCCTTATTGAGCGCACAACTGCTTTAATCGATATTTCAACGACTCCAGAGTTATTATCGGCTCAAGGAGAAGTGATTGCTTTTGAAGGTTTTTTAAAGGCCTATTTAGAAGGAAGAGATGACGAGGACGAGGATGAGAACAAAGATATGTTACCTCCATTGGCCATCGGTCAGGTACTTGCTTTAGACGAAATGAAAGCGCAAGAGCGTTTCTCTCGTGCAGCTCCGCGTTATACGGAGGCGAGTTTAGTAAAGGCTTTGGAAGAAAAGGGAATCGGTCGTCCTTCGACCTATGCTCCGACCATTTCCACTATTATTAAGCGTGCTTATGTGGTAAAAGAAGATCGTCCAGGTAGAGAACGCGAGTTTCAAACATGGGTACTCTCGAATAATGAGATTTCAGGCACAAAAGCGACAGAAACGGTAGGTACAGAGAAAGCTAAGCTTTTCCCTACACACATCGGTACCTTAGTGACAGATTTCTTAGTAGAAAACTTTGAGAATGTGGTCGATTATACTTTTACCGCGGAGATGGAGGATGAATTTGATAACATCGCCAAAGGTAAATTAGAGTGGACGACCTTGATGAAGAACTTTTATAAGTCGTTTCATCAGACGATTGAGGATTCTAAATCGATTAACCGTAGCACCGTAGGTGGTGGTCGTGAATTAGGAGTAGATCCGAAGACTGGACGTTTGGTTTCAGTGCGTCTCGGTAAATTTGGTCCATTTGTACAATTAGGGGAATCTTCGGAAGAGGAGAAACCTGTTTTTGCTAATTTGACTAAGACTCAGTCGGTCAGTACATTGACTTTCGAAGAGGCTTTGGCCCTATTAGAACGCCCTAAATTACCGCGTGAATTAGGTATCCATAACGATATGCCAGTCATTATCGGAGCGGGTAAATTAGGTCCTTACATTAAATATGACGGCAAGTTTACCAGCCTTCCAGATACACATGACCCATTCACGATTGAGATGGATCAAGCGATAGCTGTCATAGCTCAAGCATTAAAAGATGCGGAAGCAGGTGGTCTAGGTTATTTCGAAGATTCATTGATTGAGACAGGTAAAGGACGTTTTGGCCCTTATGTGAAGCACAATGGAAAGTATTATTCTCTGGCTAAAACGGATAATCTAGCGACGATTGATCAAGCCCGTGCTATCGAATTAATCGAGGCGAAGCGTAAAGTAGAAGCGAATAAATTCATAAAAGAATTCGCTGAAAATGAGTCAGTAAAAGTCGTTAACGGCATGTATGGTCCTTATATCCAAATTGGGAAACGGAATGTGAAGATTCCAAAAGGAACTGAACCCGCAGATTTAACATTAGAGGACTGCTTGGCTTTAGGCGATGCGGCTCCTGCCCCAAAGAAAGCACGTAAAAAATAAGTATATGAGTCAGATTATTGATGGCAAGATGGTGGCCGAAACGATGAAAATCGCCATCGGTGAAGAAGTAAAACAGATGATAGCTGCCGGACAAAAAGTCCCGCATTTAGTGGCTATTCTAGTAGGTAATAATGGTGCTTCAGAGACGTATGTAGCGAATAAAGTGAAGTCCTGTGAGGAATTAGGTTTTGCTTCTACCCTGTTGCGTTTTGACCCGTCTATATCTGAGGCTGATTTATTAGCTGAGGTTCAAAAGGTGAACGATAATCCTGATATGGATGGCTTAATCGTTCAATTGCCACTTCCTGCGCACATTAATCCGGACAAAGTGATGGAGACGATTCATCCTTCGAAAGATGTAGATGGTTTTCACCCGATCAACATAGGTCGTATGGCAAAGGGTCTACCGGCGTATATTTCGGCTACGCCTCAAGGGGTGTTGGATTTATTAGCCTATTATAAAATCGAAACTGCCGGAAAGCATTGTGTGGTCGTAGGTCGTTCCCAAATCGTGGGTTTACCGATGTCCATCTTAATGCAACGTAATCACCCGGTGGGTAATTGCACCGTGACATTAACTCACTCGAGAACGCCTAATTTAGAAGAGATTTGTGCTCAAGGAGATATCGTAGTTGCAGCTTTAGGTAAACCAGAGTTTATCAAAGCAGCACACATTAAACCGGGTGCTGTCGTTATCGACGTGGGTTTAACACGCGTGGAAGACGCAACTAAGAAGTCTGGATTTGCGTTAAAAGGCGATGTGGACTTTGACGATGTGGCTCCGAAATGTTCTTATATCACACCAGTTCCTAAAGGCGTAGGTCCTATGACCATCGTTTCTTTAATGAAAAATACGCTCTTAGCTGCTAAGGGTGTGATTTATCCGAAAAATTAAGACTGATATAGATAGCGATAAAAGACTCCTAATGGGAGTTTTTTATCGTATTCATCATTCAAATAGATTTCTCCCGATTCTGCCTTTTCTGGCACATTGAAGATCCCCTTCATTAAGTTTTCAACCACCAGCGTGGAGAATCCAAGCGAATACACATTCGTTAATAAAATATGTTCTTTCGGATCCAGAATCTCTTTGACGGAACGTAACATATCATCAATTTGCTCCTCTAAGACCCATTTTTCGCCTTCAGGACCACGTCCATAGGCAGGAGGATCTAGTAGAATACCTTGGTAAAAATTGCCGCGTCTAGCTTCTCGTTTCACAAACTTCAATGCATCCTCTGCCATCCAACGGATATTGTCTAGCTTAGAGACTTCCATATTCTCTCTCGCCCAAGATAAAACGGGTTTCACAGAATCCACGTGGGTCACATCTGCTCCTACTTGTTTGCAGGCTAAACTGGCTCCGCCTGTGTAGGCGAATAGGTTCAGAATTTTGGGTTTGGGTGTTTTTAATAAAGGAATGTTTTTTGCCAAAAACTCCCAATTAGACGCTTGCTCAGGAAAAATACCTACGTGCTTGAACGATGATAAGGATATTTTAAAGTTCAGATCTAAAGTCTCTGATTTATAAGGCATAAACCATTTATCTGGAACCCCTTTCTTTACTTCCCATACTCCACGCTCAGAACTTCCTTTTTCCTTCTTAAAATAGGCGTTTGCTTTGGACGCCCAAAATTCCTCTGATAAGGTTTTCTGCCATACCGCTTGTGGTTCCGGACGACGCACGACGAATGCGCCAAACTGCTCGAGTTTTTCAAATCCACCAGAATCGATTAATTCATAATTTTTACCCCAGAATTCGGGTGTCTCAATGGCAATGGAAGCTAAATTTTTCAAATGCTAGGGGTTCAATGGAATTTTAGTCAGGAAATACACGGAGCGTCTTCCTTCCTCTGAATTATTAATGGTCTGATTTCCAGACGCTAAGAAATGGTTGCTAAACCAATAGTTTAAATCTGACTTTTCTTGACGACGAATCCGATCTCCTTCATTGTCGGTGCTCAATTCTTGTACTTTCTCGTCTCCAGATTGGCCTTCCGCCGTGATGTACTTAGAAATGATGCTGTTGCCTCTTTGGTAGGATAAGGTTAATACATCGCCCTGAAGGGAGGTTTTAATCTTCTGTATTAATTTATCCTCTTTTATGTTATTCAAATCAATCGAGTGATCCCACACTAAGTTTCCTTTTTCATCTAACTCCGCAATCACCGCATGTGTGTAAATCCAACCATCGAATTGCTGAGAATTGCTATAGGAATTATAGCCTCTATAGCCCCAAGGACTGTAATAACTAGAGAATGGAGAGTATAGACCATAATTTCCATATCCCCAACGGTACGGATTATACAGCATATTCCAAGGAGAATATAATCCACCTGCTAACATACCTATCGGTCCTCCGAATGGAGAATAGTTCACATACTTATAATCTGGATAAAAAGCCTCTGCTACAACGATGTAATGATCCCCTTTCTTACTGATTTCATGCATTAATAAGCGGTAGTCTAACCGAAGTTCCTCCCCTTTTTCTTCTTTGCTTTTAATCTTTTTCTCCTGTTTAGATTTCTGTTTTTCGCCTAAAAAATTGAAGAAATTGTCGAATTGAGTGAAGCTATGGAATTTTGAATCCTGTAATTCCCCATCTAAATAAGAGCTGAAGTACAATCCTTGTGAGCTAGGACCTTTGGATGAACCGATCGTGTTTTTATGTCCGTAGGTGCCCACAACCACTTGTAAAGAATCGTTTAATTGAGTGGATTTTGCATTCATTTGAGCGTATTGCTCTGTGGGGTTCATGCTGATTTGTCCTAATTGATTTCCATCCTCATCAAATGATTTAAGTAGCAATTGGTAGTTTTTTGCCTTCTTTCCAACAGAATATACGACGTTTATCTGTTGGTGCACCGTGTCTAAATCCATCGATTGAATTTCAGCTTGACCATTCACCACGGCCGGCAGGATGCGGGTTCTTTTTTCGGCTAAATTCGTAAACAAAATAACCGGCGTGTTATTTACGACTCCTCCGATGAATAGCGATTGATTTATTGCTTTGAAATTTGAAATCTCCATTTTCTCTACAGAGAATATTTGGAATTTCTCCATCTTTCCATCTTGTGGATTCACCCGAACAATGTAATAATTATTGCTTTTAAAGCGGCTAAATAACAAATGTAATCGACTGCCATCGTAGCAATGCGTCACATAATCTAAATTGCCTTCTACGGATCCTTGGTTTGACCAAACCTGTTCTAAATTCGTGTTGAATTTGCGAAGTATGAATTCTGTTTTACCCACATGGGTTAAAACGATCACTCCCTTTTCGCCTAGTGGTATCGAAAAAGATTCTAATTGCCCTGATTGTGGAATTTCAATTCGCTTCGTTTCTTGAGCGAAAGAAGTTAAAGTACATAAAGTAAATAGAATGACTAGGCGGATCGATTTCATATTTATTCTGCTAGGCTTAAAATAATATCGAATTCTGCTTTTGCTACGGGTGTGACGGATAATCGGGATTGTTTGATCAAGGCTAAACTCGATAATCGATCGTCTGCTTTCATCGCTTTTAAAGTCACCGTTTTAGCGAATTTCTTCACAGGAATCAGTTCCACCACCACCCAACGCGGATCTTCCGTCGTCGGATCGGGATAGTGTTCTTTGCTTACTTCGGCAAGACCTATG
>JBMSJH010000106.1:0-7440 GCA_049418705.1 Aquirufa sp. | reverse complement strand
CTCGACAACTATCAATGTGTCCTTGAAGGGATTCAGCCGTAAAAGCGTCCGGAATTACAAATTTAGGCGCTTTGGACTTCCCTCTTGGAATTTTCCCTGTCCAAAAAATCAAATACTTCCATGGCTTAAAACTCCACTTATACGAAGACGGATCCGATTTTTTCACCCCTTCAATCACCGAAGAAATCACCAATAAACTATGTTCAATTTGCCAGCCTACACTAGAAGCCGAAACGGATTCATTTCTAGCCTCAAGCTGTGGAATATAGGACGCTAATTCGTCTATCAGATTACTTAACTTTTGCATAGGGTAAGTTGTCTATTTTCGTGGTATTATAATAAGCGGAGGTGCCTAGGGAAGTAAGTATTCCTGATTTGGCCAAATCCAAAAAGCCATCCTCCTCCATCAGTTCTTCCGGAAAGTACATCGATTGCAAGGAGCCAATCACAAAAAAAGTGTTATTCAACTCAATCGGTATCACCTGCTCTAATTTCAAAACATATTGCACCGGAGATTCAGCCACAAAGGGTGCAAGGCAACCTTCTTTAAACTCCGGCGTCAAGCCTGTCATCTCAAATTCCGAAACCCCATCCGGATATTTCGCACTCGTCTGGTGGGCCTGTTTGTACATCCCCTCCGTCACTAAATTCACCGTATAAAAACCCGTCTCCTGGATATTCGACAAGGTATGCGGCGCTGCAGCCAAAGGACGATTAACAAAGCCAATCAAAGCTGGATCAGCCCCTAAATGCACAATATTGCTAAAAACGGCAAGATTTGAAACACCGTCGCCATTCACTGTCCCAATCAAAGATAAGCTCTTAAAGCCACTCAGCGTATTAATCAAATTAGCGCGGGTAAAGCGTTCAAAGGACTGAAGGTCTGCCAGCGAAAAGTGTTTTTTCATATTTTCAGAAGTGATATATATCACCTTTTATCGCTTAAAGATAGCCTACATTTGACTAAACAAATAATAACACCATGAAAACGCAAGAGATTTTTGTAGAAAACATCAAGTGTGGCGGATGTATGACCAGCATTAAGCAGGCTTTAGAGAAAATTAAGGGAATCGCGAAAGTAGAAATCGATAAGGAGGAAGAAAAAATTAGCCTTACGGGTGATCATTACAAGCTAAGCGAAGTAATCGATTCCTTGAATTCAATGGGTTATCCACAACGAGGTGACAATACCTTATTCAAACAAGCTAAATCCTACGTCAGCTGTGCGATAGGTAAAATGAGCTAATCATTCTTATTACTAATAAAAAAGGCCCCTCTCTCGAAGGGCCTTTTCATTTATCTAGCGATTAAGCTGAAGAGCTCCGCATCTTGCTGTGGTTTCACCACACACGTATTATCGAAGTGCATCGTTGCAGTTCCTGCTGCATCGAAGGTAGGCCAAGCTGGAATACCTTTGTGTGCTGGATTTCCGGTTTTGGCAAAATTAATCCAAGACGAACTCATGCGATCCGCTAAAACATAGGCCTCTTTTCCGCCTCCTGTCATCTCCTCGCAACGCGCGATGTTGTTAAAGCAGAAAGGCAATTCCATGCAGTGGAAAGCTTTGTACTTTCCGTCCATCACAGGCGATTGCCATGTCATCAAATACATATAAACTGGCGCAGCTTTCAAGGCAGACTTCTCTTTCGCTTGAACCACCGCACCTGGACGGAACATCACGTCCACATCCATTAAATCAGATGGTTTTGTGTCATTAGGATAGGCTTTTTTCACTGCCGCTTTAAAGGCCTCCGCTTTGTCACCATATACTCTTTTGATGTATCCTTCCACCTGCTCCGTGGTAGCATCTGACATACCACTCATAATCGAAGGCATAAACTCATTCTTCACCGTACCGATTAACAAAGGCACGTCTTTCGATAATTCGAAAGCTTCTTTCGAGAATAATTGGTAAGGCAATAAATCGCCGTCTACTGATGGACCCCAGCTTAAGCCGAATCCGCCTACTGGTTTTCCTGCTGCTTTTAATTGCGCTGCAACTACTGCTAATGCTTTCTTACCCGCATTCGCTAAAACAGGATAAGGAATCGTTTGTAAGCTATCCACTTTCGAAGCAGGGATGTTCAAAGCTTTTAAAACCTCCGCTGTGATGCTTTGGGTTGTTGCTTTGTTTAACATCTCAGAGCGGAAAGATCCACTTTGATTGATTGCTTTGCTGAATAAACCTTTCGCTGAAGGCATCGCCATCAAGGTATTCACTTTCGCGCCACCGCCTGATTGACCGAAGATGGTTACATTTTTCGCATCACCCCCAAACGAGCCGATGTTTTCTTTTACCCATTCCAAAGCCGCACGCATATCTAACACGCTGTTGTTTGCTGAATACTTGTATTTCTCGCCATAAGCCGATAAATCTAAGTAACCTGTAATGTTCAACCGGTGTGAGATGGAAACGACAACGACGTCCCCTTTTTTGGCTAAATTCTCTCCATCATATGACGGTAATTCAACTGCTGAACCCGATGTAAAACCACCACCGTGAATCCAAAACATCACCGGACGTTTCTTCCCATCATTGATGCCAGGAGTCCACACGTTAATGCGCATACAATCTTCATTTGTATAACCCCAGTTGTGGTTAAATACGAATTCTGATTCATCATTTACCTGCGTTGTTTCGTCGATTAAAGGCGAAACAGGGCCGTATGACAAAGAAGAACGAACGCCAGCCCAAGGCTTAGGTTTGTGAGGAGCCTCAAAACGAGCCGCCTCCGCGTAAGGAATACCTTTGTAAGTGTAAATGCCGCTGTGAACATAGCCACGCACTTTACCTGCGTCCGTAGCCACAACAGCCACGTCCTTACCCGTTGTAATTTGTGCTTTCAAGCCCACTGAGGCTAAAATCAAAGCACAAGCTAAGGTCAATTTTTTCATCTTGATTAGTTTTTGTATTGTTTATCTAAAAATTCATAACGCGCATCTTCAGTCGCTTTAACGGCTTTTGATTCTACGTCGATTACCATAACGGACGGTTCTTTGTCTAATGGAGCGGCTGCTGGCCAGTTTGCCAAAGTTCCTCCATTCGGATTTCCCGTCTTAATGAAGTTCGCGAAATAACCGAACATCGTTTTGGACACCGTATAATCATCCGCCGTAAACGCATAATCCTTGATTAAGTGCAGATTGCCCATGCAATACTCGATCTCACAAGCGTGAGGCGCACCAATCGCTGGACGCGGTTTAGGCGCATTCGGATCAGCTTTCACTGTTCCTCCCGCTAAACCTGAGGCTGCAGACTTATCCACTAAGGGAGCACGGAAGCGTGAATACAAGTAGCGATAAACGGGTTGCGATGAATTCTTGCGATGTAAATCAAACCATTTCCACGTGCTGTAAGAAATGAAACGATCTGACGCTAAAGCCGTAGCCGAACGCTCGATCACATCCTCTGAACCCGATGGATATAATTTTAAAACGGTTTCATGATCAGCCGGATACACCTCTTTTACTTTTGATACATAGTTATCGTGCGTGTATGGCTTTCCTTGCATAAAGGCGCCACCAGGGATTTCAGCAGAGTTCCAGCCTAAAAGAAGTGGAACCATCGATTGCTGTTTTGTATTGAATAATTCAGGCAATGTTTTTGGTAAGAAATAACCATCTACCACCGTAGGGAAGCCCATCGAACGAGTCTCTTGGGCAATCTCAAATAGTTCGCGAGTCGACATCGCCCGAAGCTCTTTCAAAGACTTCGCTCCAGCCTTCTCTGCAAATGCAACACCACCCTTCTCAGCTTGCGCTAAAGGCATAGGTGCCATCGTAGGATTAATACCTGCACCACTTTCGCCAATCGCTCCGGCGATTAAGCCTTTAGATAACGGAGAAGCCATTTGGACAGATACAGAAGCGGAACCCGCTGATTCTCCAGCGATGGTCACCTTAGCAGGATCTCCTCCAAAAGCAGCAATGTTCTTTTGAACCCATTTCAAGGCCAAATTTTGGTCTAAATAACCATAGTTTCCAGAGGCTTTATACGATGCCTCCGCAGTCAATTCTGGGTGTGCAAAGAAACCGAAAAGGCCCAAACGGTAATTCACCGTCACCACCACGATTCCTTGTTTCGCCATCGCTTCGCCATCATAACGCGGCTCAGATGCGTCACCCGCAAATAATCCACCTCCATAGAAATAGACTAAAACAGGTAAGTTTTTTGTATTTCTTTTAGCGGGAGACCACACGTTCAGATACAAGCAGTCTTCGCTTAAACCTGCGGAACGAGATCCCATATCCCCAAAAACAATCGCTTGTACCGGACGAGGTCCGAAAGCTTTCGTTTTCTTAACGCCTGACCATGCTTCTGCCGGAACAGGTGCTTTCCAACGCAATTCCCCTACCGGTGGTTTTGCAAAAGGAACGCCAAAATAAGTTTGAATACCAGTCTGGGTATTGTAATCACCCTCGATAATTCCTGATTCGATTTTAGCCTGAACGGCCATCTTAAAGTCAGTCTGTGCAAATGTACTGGACGCGATAAGTCCTAGTAGGCAAGTGAGTTGCCAGATTCTTTTCATGATTAAATAGGTTTATTGTCTATAATTGATACAATAATAAAAAAATCTATTCTACTTTCCTATTTCACAAACCCTAAAATAGACGCCGCCACTTTTCCTGGCACCTCTTCCATAGGCACATGACCTACGTTTTTATAAATCTCCGCTTTGCTTCCTTTGATGTCTTGCAAGAAATTATCCACGTTATTCACTCCGATCAGATTGTCTTTATCCCCCCAAAGAATCAAGGTAGGCGTTTTGATCGTTTTGATTCGAGCCACATTTGAGTTTAAAAAACGCTTCGAATTGCCTTGGAAAGAACCTTTGAAAATCTGTAAGGCAGCTTCTCTATTTCCCTCGCGAATCGCCACATCGTGAAAACGCTCCACCTGAGCATCCGTCACGCGAGACTGATCATAATAGACTGTCTCTAAACTCTTACGCACTAAAGATTTAGGCGTCACATACAGCATTAAATTATTGATGACCGGTGTCGAGGCAATAGTAAATCCTAGTGATCCACTCTCCCCTTTCTTTGGATATCCTGCGGCATCCACTAGTACCATCTTCGCCAAGCGTGCCGGATTATGTAGTGCATAGTTCCAAGAAATGGCGCCACCCATGGAATTCCCCACCAAGATGAATCGCTTGATTTGCAAACGAGTGGCGAAGGAATCAATGAATTTCGAATAATACGGAAAGTTATACGAATTCTCAGGCGATGGGCCCGTCAACCCAAAACCAGGCAAATCCAAACTAATTACACGCTTGTGCGGTTTCAAATCGATCACTACGCTGTCCCAAGTATTCAAAGAGGACGACATGCCATGCAATAAGATCAATGGCACGGAATCCGTCACTACACCCTCATCCCGGTAATGCACTTTCATGCCTAAGATGTCCATGAACTTCGAATCTTTATTCGCATAAAGCGGAATCAATTCCTCCACTGGGCGATCTCTTTCAGCGAAGAATAGAATAACTGCAAATAGAGCAATAAATATACCCCCAATAATCTTAGCGATTGTTTTCATATAATTGATTGAATACCATTTTGAACGTGCTGTGTGTTTGGCCTCTAAACGTTACTTCCGGACCATATACATACAGATTTCCTTTGCCCACTTTCGCTTGGAAAGCAGCGACTCCGTCTTGTAAATACGCTTGACCAAAAGCCCATCCACTACGTAAGGTCTTCTCAGATGCGAACCAGGCTAAAGGAGTTAATTCCCCATGTGAGATAGACTCAGGAGATAATTTAAAGACTGGACTTGCCGCGAAGATGACATCAGCTTTAGCCGACATTCCCCAGTTAGCTGGTGAATTTTGATCCACCGTTACTTGCATCACACTACCCGGAATGTAGAATTTCTCACCTGGTAAATTGCGCTCTTTTCCTGCTACCATCTCCACTAAGGCATTCTTCACCGGAAGATTTAAGTGATAGGCTAGATTCGCACTTGAACCGATGGTAATAATATCTCCTCCCTCTTCTAAGAAAGCACGAAGAGCTGGAACTGATTTTGCTGCGGTGATTTTACCCATCGTCTCTTTATACTCTGCTGGAATTTCTGATTCAACTGGTTCTTTTTCATCCCATTCGTTAGCTGGTTCTGCTTTCAACCCTGGAATGGCACCTTTGACAAAAATCAACACATCGAATTTCGAACGTAAGTTGCCTTTGTCGATCTCCTTCGCGAATACTAATTTGAAATCGAAATGATGTTGTTCTAGAATCCAACGCAACCATCCGGAGGGCATTGATCCGCCGTAGGTATCCCAAAGACCCACACGCTTTGTTCCTACTTTACGAGAAACATCAGCTGGCAAAGTACTTAATGCTTGCGTCTTTACGGAAGCTTTCGCAAGAATATCAGCAGCAGCTGCACTGTGTTTCACATAAAAGGCTGAAGCGTTTTTGGAAACCTCGATACCCGCTTTCAATAAATCATTCAATAAAGTAAATGAGGCATTGTCAGATGTCGAGAAGGAATAATAGGCCCCTGTTGCGAAAGCTGGTTTCGCTTTTTGAAGCTCCCCATAAGGTACCGTTTCGAACGGCCCATTTACCTCTTCCAAAATTCGATCAAACTGAATCCCCATCGTATACGCTGGCGTCCAACCTGCGGCGTCATATGGACGAACTGGAGGGCCACCTGGGTATTGGAAGTCATTTGGGTGATCTTGTGGTTCGAACATATCAATCACGTGCGGACGGAAAGCCTGATTCGTCTTCACGACATAAGAACCTGCTGGATAGGCCTTTCCGTTTACTTCGAAAGCTTTCGTTGCCTTCTCAACACGGATACCACTCTTGATTAAGATGTTAATAAACGCAATACCCGAAGTCGATTGGTCTGCCGTCACGATATAGGCACGTGCATCACGCGTGGCTGGATTCTTGTAGACTGCAGCAAATAAACTATCCGCCTTCTTCTTATAATTACCACCCGAAATCTCCGCTAGTTTCTCCACCTTATTAGGCGACATCGTCCAGTAATCTTGTGATCCTAGGTCGATGGATTTCTTACCCATCTTATAGATGTTCATTAAGACTTCTTCGCGGTAACGCGTTGCATAATTCAATACCGCATAGTTCAAGGAAAGAGAGTAATCGATTGAGTTTTTGAAGAACCATTTGCGCGGTGTAATCGGGAATGGCGTCGCCGAATTAGGGATTAAGCGATTAGGAACTAAGGGAATATTCTCCGGTGTCGGGTCTCCAATAATCTCTGTTAATAAACCGATGATGTTGTGGTAGTATGCCGTGGTGCGTAATCCACCGTTCCACCAAGTCGAATAAACCGATCCTGATTTCATCGTATAACCTGGCTTTCCTTCGGCGTTTAAGCGAGAACTCATGGCTGCACCCAGCGCGTCGATTCCCGTAATTAAAAGTGGGTCATAGACGTAGTTGAAAGGGTCGCGG
>JBMSJH010000105.1:0-7460 GCA_049418705.1 Aquirufa sp. | reverse complement strand
TGCGCTTTAACTTGATTTTATCTTGCGCATCGATGAAGATTTTGAGGTCCAAAAGCTGTGCTACCTCCGGAAAGTGAAACACAAAAATCCCTTCTACCACCAGAGATTTTTCGCGGATGGAAATGTAATAAATCGGAACCTTTTCGGTATTATTAAAGGTATATTCCACTCGGCTGACTATTTCCCCATTGCGCAATTTTTCAATATCAGCTGCAAAAGCTTGGTCGTCTATGGCACTTGGTAAGTCGAAATTTTCGATCCCGTTGTGGTCCTTTGTCTGTTGGTCAATAGGTCGGTAATAATTGTCCTGAGATAATAGACAGATGTCATCTGACTTGAACTGTTCCATTAATCGGCTTAAGAAGAGGGTTTTACCCGAGGCGCTACCTCCGGTGATACCGATAATAAAGGGACGTTCGATTGTTGACATGTGTGTTTAATTCGGATGCAAATTTGCGAAAAGGTTTTTATTTAAGCTAAAAAACGCCTTTCATTTTCGGAATTTCAAATATACGGCTACCTCGTCTTTCGTCTTTGTTGCTACATATTGAAAGCCGCCCTGGGTAAATTCGGCAATGATTTCTTTTTCAAAAAATAAGTCCTTTCCACAGCCATCGTGTTGTAATCGGTGGTATTTTGAGATTTCTTCTTCGATGATCACGATGCCGCCTTCATGTAAGGCGTTGTGAATTTTCGCTAGCATGGCTGGGCGATCCTCGAATTCATGCCAGGCGTTAAAGATCCAAATTTGGTCTTTTTCTGAGATTTTATCTGGGTTTAATTCGACCTCTGTTTTCCAGGTCAATCCTGTTTTTTCGGTGAAATAGGCAATACTTTCATTGATGTCCTCCTTTTCTACTAAGGGGTCTACAAAAGCCATTTTCTTCGCGGGATAATGCAGGCAAAGGCTCACTTCCCACCAGCCATATCCACATCCGATCGAAGCGATATGATCTTCATTTTGCCAAAGTGCAAATTCGTAGAATTCTTTCATAGACCCGCAATTTAAGGTATATTTGGCGAATTAAATAAAACAAGATGGCTATTTTTATTGCACCTACGGCTAGCGTGATGGGCCGAGTTTTCATCTCCAAAGATGTATCAGTTTGGTACGGCGCTGTCATTCGAGCAGATGTCGAAGAAATTCATTTAGGTAGAGGCTGCAATATCCAGGACAACGCCGTTTTGCACGCAGATGAAGGTGACAAAACCATCATCGGTGCACACGTTACGGTGGGTCATGGCGCCATTGTTCATGGAGCAGAAATAGGGGAGGGTAGTCTTGTAGGAATGCAAGCGACGGTTTTGAATAGGGCCAAAGTAGGCAAATTCTGTCTCATCGGAGCCCACGCTTTGGTGACTGAAGGGATGGAAATTCCGGATTATTCCCTCGTTTTAGGAACCCCCGCTAAAGTCGTGAAAACCTTAAATGAAGATCAAATCAATCGTCTGAAATTTGGTCCTCCGCACTATGTCAAAATGGGTGCAGAACACAAAGCCGGCAAATTTCCGTTATTAACCGCAGCAGACTTCGAATAATGGAACTCATAATCATTAGACACGCCCACGCTGGCCCCTACACTGACGATGACAAAGGTCGACACTTGTCTGAGCGAGGAATCGAAGAGGCTTTATTATTAGGCGAATGGATGCATTTGAAGCAATTTCCAGCTGGATTTTGGCTTATTTCAGATGCGATTCGTACCCGCGAAACTGCGGAGTTATTGGGTAAGCCCTTTTCTGAGTTTGAGCTATCCGATTTTTGGTATGTGTCTAGCGGACCTGATTATTTGACTGAAATCGCTAAAAGAACAGAGCCCATTTTGTATTTGGTAGCACATAACCCCTCCGTTTCATATTTAGCCTCTTATTTATCCGGTGAAATGATTCAAATGGAAACAGCCGGATGTGTATATTTGCAATTCCCAGGATTAAGTTCTTGGTCAGAAATCACCCAAGGTTCAGCCACCCTACTCCATCAACTATGAACAAAAATCAAAAGATCTTTCGCTGGGTATTAATTCTGTTCACGCTGCTGATGATTGCACTAGCGGTGCAGATGGCAAGCAACACCACCGCTCCCTGGAATAAAAAGAAGCATTCGAGTCGGTAGACGGTAGACGGTAGTATAAAATAAAGAGATAAAATTACATATATTCCATAGATGCATCGCCTCCGGCGATTCAAACTTTGAACTTTGCTCTTTGCTCTTTGAACTTTTATCTCTAATCTATACTCTCTACTCTATTCTCTCTACTCTAAAGCACCGAAGCAATGTGACGAAGATGGTGAGTACAATGCCACGCATAAATCCCCAAAACCTTATCCATCGTATACGTAAACCCTCTTTCCGGATGTAGATAGGTCTTTTTCCAATCTTCTTCTTTCAAAGTTTCCATCAAGTATACCCAACGTAAGTGGATGTAGCGTAAGCCTTGAATAGACCACTCAATAGGTGCCTCGTTTCCATCTGGCATCACTGCCCAGTCATTCTCATCGTAAGGTTTGATGGTAGGATTGTCCTCTGTAAGCGCCATTTTGAAACGAATGTAGCTGTTCATGTGGCTGTCCATCAAATGGTGAATCACTTTACGAGCTGACCAGCCGCCTTCGCGATAAGGCTTTTCTAACAAGGTTTCGTCTACGTCTTTTAAAAGAGCGGCTAAATCATCGGGTGTTGAAGCGATGATTTTGATCCATTCTGCTCTGATTTCAGGGGTAATTACCTCTGGGTTTTTGTATTTCCCGATGGGGTATTGCAAAGGGTTAAGTTCCGTATTAGACATTTGTGTAGAATTTAGTGATTTCGATGGCTGCTTGACGCGTGTTGGCGATCAATGGGTGGACACCCGTTTTGATCGCTTCTAACATTTCTTTAGCGGAATCTTTTCCTAAGTGTGCTACATGTAAGTTGATTAATGTTTCGCCTTCTTCGATTTCCAAAGGAGTACAAACGCGAACGTTCTCCGTTCCTAATGCCGCAAGTTCTGCCGCTTGGCTTTTTACAGCCTGGAAGCTTGCTTCCAATTCGGCTTCATTCGAACCACTGATCTCTAAAACTTGTACATCTCGTTCCGCTTTCGCCTGCAAACAAGCGGCAATGGCTGCGTCTAAGGCTTTTAATTGCTGATTTAGGAAATAGTAATTTTTGCCGGTTCTTAATCGCTCACGAATGGATTGGCGGATGAAGTAGGTTAATGAATCTGTTACATTTAGCCCGATTTCGGCCATTTGCTTGAAGATCAAGGAGCTAGGGGACATGCCTGGGATCGTATTCGGATCGTGTAAAACGACCACGCCGTTCGTATCTAGGAATCCATCGATACGGGTACAAACCCCAAAACCTAAGTCTTCAAAGGCCTGCTTCACCTGTGCTTGAATCACTTGTAGATGAGCTAAGCTCGCATGCATCGGAATGCGCTTGCGCGTTAATTTCGACTTGTATTTGGCATTAAAATCAAACACCTCTAAAGAGTCGTCGATCACAATCTCCGTAGGAGGAAGCGCAACCGCCTCGCCTGAGGGAGTTTGAATCACGCCGCAGCTGAATTCGTTTCCGTTCACAAAGGATTCGAGTAAAATCGCATCCTCCGAATGAATCGACTGAATACTAGCTTTCGTCACCGTGTGCGTGAAATAGTCACGAAGGGCGATTAATAATGCCGAAGGATGGTAATACACTTGTTTTTGGAATACGACTGGGAAGCCGATTCCTTCGTCTAGGTTGACCATTTTTTGCAACAAAGCAACTTGGTCATCCTCAGTTAATGTTAACCAATCCTCTCGGTAGATTTCATCGATAAAAAGACATTTCTTGATGGCTTTATCGAAAATCTCTAGCGAGTCCTCTTTCACGAAAGCTAGGCCGATGGAGGATCCTTGGTGTGGAGCTTTGGCCACAAAAGGAATACCAATTTCCTTCTTGACTTGCTCAAAAAGGGTTTCTCTGCCGTATTTCGTATAGTCGTCTCGTTGTAGAACGAAGAATTTCTTCTCTAAACCGACGGATTTCTTTAGCCACTCGTTTTGCTTGGCCTTATCGATACCGATCGCAGAACCTAAAACGCTAGGGCCTGAATACGGAATGTTGTACCACTCTAAAAGACCTTGGATACTGCCATCCTCTGCGCCAGGGCCGTGCATGGCAATGAATGCAAAGTCAAAATGGAATGCAAAATCAGCCGGTTGAATGATCGTTCCTACTTCTTTTAGTAAGGCTGTCGCATCTGCTTCAGGCAAAGATTCGATATATACGTTGAATGGCGCGGTTTGAAGGCGTTTTGGCGGATAAAAAGAACGAATCGATTCTTCGAAAATGAGTTCTTCCTTGATCAAAATAAAGTTGCCTAAGCTATCCACGAAAACGGGGATGGGCTGAAACAAAGCCTTATTCAAGTGAGCCATAGCGGTTTTACCCCCTAAAAAACTGATTTCCCGTTCACGCGCGGGGCCGCCAAAAAATATTCCTATCCGCATCATATGCCTATTAGGGTTTTACTTCTTCTACTGCTGTTATTTCTGGGACATCCCGGCGGATGGCCTCTTCTACCCCTGCTCTAAAGGTCATTGCTGACATATTGCAGGATTGGCAATTGCCAGTTAAGCTTAGTCTCAACACATTATCTGCGGTGATTTCTGTAATTTCTACATTGCCACCATCCGCCACTAAATAGGGGCGAATGCTGTCTAGCGCGGTTTGTATGCGGGAATATAAAGGATGATTTTCCATATTAGGAGGCTTGTTTCGCGTTAGAAATGGCTACCTGTTGTGCTAAATTAGCGGCGATAGAGGCAAATGCATCAGCGCTAGGACCTTCGCTAGAAGCAATTGGTTTTCCTTCGTCACCCGCCTCACGAATTGCTTGAATCAACGGAACCTCACCAAGGAATGGAACGGCATATTTTTCTGCTAATTGCTTTCCGCCATCTTTACCGAACAAATAGTATTTGTTTTCCGGTAATTCAGCCGGTGTGAAATAGGCCATATTCTCCACTAGACCTAACAAAGGAACATTGATTCCGGCTTGCTTAAAGAAGGCTAATCCTTTCGTTGCATCAGATAAAGCGACTTTTTGAGGAGTCGTTACGATCACCGCACCCGTTAATTTGATTAATTGTACGAGGGTTAAATGGATGTCTGAGGTTCCTGGAGGAAGGTCAATCAATAGATAATCTAATTCATCCCAGTTTGTATCGCCAAAAAACTGACGCAAAGCCTGCGTCATCATCGGGCCTCTCCAGGGCACAGGACTTTCCGTAGGAGCTAAAAAGCCCATCGAAATCATCTTGATGCCATATTGCATAATGGGTTGAATGCGATTCTTGCCATCAACTTCTGTTACGAGTGGTTGCAAATCTTCAGCACCAAACATCACCGGAATAGAGGGTCCAGAGATATCAGCGTCTAGGATTCCGACTTTAGCGCCTGCATTTTTCAAGGCCATCGCTAAGTTCGCCGTTACGGTTGATTTACCGACTCCACCTTTACCAGATGCTACAGCAATCACGTTTTTAACTCCCGGAATTAAAGGGTCTTTGGACGTTAAGGTAGTCACCTCAGCCGTCATATTGATAACGATTTTGAGGTCTGGATGCACCAAGTTGTGAATCGCATCCTCGCAATCTTTTCTAATCTTCTCTTTTAGTGGACACGCTGGTGTCGTTAAAACAACCGTGAAGCGAACTTCACCTACGCCTAATTCCACGTCTTTAATCATGTTCAAGGTCACTAAATCCTTCTTTAGATCAGGCTCTTGAACGGTGCTTAGCGCACCTAATATAATCTCTTTGCTTACGCTTAATTCTCCCATGAATCTCTTTTCCTTTTCAAACCTCAAATATAGGTGTTTTTTATTTCATGCGCGACGTATTCGGCGATTTTGCACGTATCTATTTCTTGGTATTTTTCTTCATTTAGTTCTGCCAAAAGCACCTCCAACACCCTTCGATGATCAATCAATTTTGCCGGATGAGGTCGATGACCTAGCGTTCGGTAAATGGAATCCCATTTTTTTGAAATGGAAAGCAGTTCTGTATCAAAATAGGAGGCTTTAAATCGCTCCCAAATATAGGCTTGCGCCTGCTCGTTTGGGTGTATTAGATCAGCCTCATAAAAACGATAATCCCGTAATTCATCCAGCATAATCTCGTAAGCTGGGAAATAATGGACGTTTTCAAAGCGTTTCGAAACGATATCCGCTGCTAATCGTAGCGTGGATTTAGAAACTTGATTCTCCAACATGCCGTCTTTCGTGTGTCGGACGGGGGAGACGGTTAAAACCACTTGGGTGGTAGATGGGAGAGTAGAGAGTAGAAAGTTGAAGTCACTCACGATTTCCTCTACTGTCGATAGTCTCTTTTCGAAACGATCTGTCGGCATCTTGTGGCAGTTAGCCACTGCTTTATTTAGATGTTTGTCAAAATAACTAAATGCAGTTCCCCAAGTCAGGAGTAGAAAGTCCGTATCAGCGATAAAGTTTGACACTTCGGCGCCTACTGATCGCACATCATCCAGCAACTCGTCTGCTGTAGTCGCTGTAAATACGGAATGATAATCTGGGTGTAAAAAATACCCGTTTTGTTCGTAAACCTCTTCTGAAACACTACCCGAAAGAGCACGTGTTATGGCAAAAGGGTGAAATAAAGTTCCAAAAGGCTGCGTCTTTACCTCTAAAGGTAATAAGCTCAAACGCGCCCCCATCGAGGCTGAAAAACAAGAACCCATCGTCAGCACCTTGCTCCGATGATTCATCAGAACAGGCGCTGCAGGAATGGGAAATGTCGTTGTTAATTGCATTATTTTACAGAAGAAGCCCAAGCATTCATTTTGGTCTCCAATACATCTAAAGGCATGTTTCCATCCTTCAAAACTTCGTCATGGAAATCAGATAATTTGAATTTAGGGCCCATTTCTTTCGTTAAACGCTCACGAATCTCGCGAATTTTTAAGGCACCTATTTTATAACTTAACGCTTGAGCAGGAATAGCCATGTAGCGCTCAATTTCCGCGATAGTACCCTCTTCACTTAAGGGTTCGTTATCCATCATGTACTTAATAGCTTCTTCACGTGTCATGTTTTTCGAGTGCATTCCCGCATCCACCACTAAACGAATAGCTCGGTGAATTTCATCCCCTAAAGCTCCCATGTATTGGTATGGATCGGTATATAGGCCTAATTCTTTGCCTAAGCTTTCTGTGTAAAGTGCCCAACCTTCTGCGTAAGCGGAGTTTCCTCCGAAACGGCGGAACTTAGGTAAGGAGCTATTCTCTTGTTGCAAGCTGATTTGGTAATGGTGGCCAGGAATCGCTTCGTGTAAGAATAAGCTTTCCATTCCAGAGGTTAAGTTGAATTTTTTGGCATCCAAAATAGGTACATAAAAGATCCCTGGACGTGTTCCATCTTCCGAACCTTGGAAGTATTCCGCAGAAGCTGATGCCGCTCGGAAAGCCTCTGTCTGGC
>JBMSJH010000104.1:0-7542 GCA_049418705.1 Aquirufa sp. | reverse complement strand
AATTAATATAACTACTATAGCACAGATTATCCGAACTAGTATACCTGCGAAAATGGAGTCAAAAGGGGATACTATTGCCATAAATTAGTTCTTTTTTGTTCCAAGCGCGTTCCCAAACGCACCTTTCCCCTCCAAATTTTGAATGGCTCTGTTTTGTTCAGGAGTTCGTTCTATGACGGTATTTCTATTCCAATATTCAGGGTCATAAGCGAACTTTTTAATGACTTCCCTATCATTTCCACCTGTATTCGCTTTTTCATAGTTCATCACAGTTGCTTGAGTACTCGTCTCATAGAGATAAGTCAAGGAGGAAACGTGAATGGGTAGAATTTCTTTTTTTAAGTGGTAATCCACATGGTATTGTACTTTCAGGTATTCTATCGATCTGCCACCGGCTACCTCTTTAAAGCTTATTTCAAATTCATATTTTGGATTGACCATTTTCATTACCCAAAGCGGATGTTTGTTCTTCATTTTCAATCCTAAATCGGAGTGGGTGATAAAGGTAATTTTCAAAATATCATAGGTGTCGGTGTCGATAAAAACGGTTCCATATTTAGAGTTTGCCCCAGCGGGCAATTTATTGGTAAAGTGGATCTCTGCTATTTCTCGATCACCTTCTTTTCGTAGGTTCGCTACACTGTAGTTATATAGATCACTACCTGATAGGCTAATGACTGCGTGCCTGTTCGTATCGAGGTCGATGAGTCCGTAGGCTTTGGTAAAATAAGAGAAGTCTTCAAATTTATAGACGGCTTCCTGAGCCGCATATCGACCCTTTAGTACGGCGGTCCCTTCTAAACGACTATTACTTGATTTAGTCGCATAGATGATTTCCTGCCATTCGCTGGTTTGTTGATTGATTTGAGTGCTTTGTCTGTAAATGGCCTTGCCATAAAACTTTAGAGAAAAATTCTGCATTAGTTTTTGGGCAGCATGAGAGACTAATTCTCTAGCATAATTTCCCACGCGAACTTCGGGTAGTAATATGGGGGTGGCTTTTAGCCGAATGATATGATCACCACTTTCTTCTAGGTTGAATATTGATTTTCCATAGGAAAGATGGGAGATGTTTAACTCAGCAGGAAGTTCGTTTACTGGAATGGAGAAATCGCCCATCTCGTTCGAAAGAGTGTTTCTATTGTCCTTGGTACTTATATTGGCAAAAGGTATTTTATCGCCTGTTTCGGCATCGACAATTTGACCTTTGAGCGTGATTTGTGCTGAACTAGTTAGATAGCTTAGGAGCAGTAGCAGGAGAGTATAGCTATATTTTTTCATGTACATCTTTATAAAAGGGGATAAGAAAAACTAAATGAAGGGGAGCCTAGGCCCCCCTCTCATTCAATTACTCAAACTGGACGCTAGCTGATGCTGAAACGGTGGTGCCAGTTTGACTCGTCGTAGTACTGGTGGATAGTGTCCACTTGTTCTCAAGACGCTCTTCTAATTCTTCCACTTCGAATAGCGCAATTAATTCTGGGGTAATGTTGTTTTTTACAGGTTTCATAATGGGTAGTATTAATGGTTAGAGGGTCTGATGAATCCCAATTTTGCTGACCCTTTAAAGCAGGTTTTGGGAGGACGTTGTGATTACCTAAGCAGCGATTTAATTTGACTGATTAGAAATCGAATGGCGAGAATATAAAACAATAGGATATGAATGAGTTGAACATGTAGGTCTTGAATGTGTAGGTTTAATTGACCTACTTTTACGAGTATCTGGTAGAGTGAAAAAGGGAATCGGATGATCTCTTTTTGGTAGCTAATCAACGTATAGCCAAGAACAAGCAAAATGAAAAAGGTATTCATAAAGCCGTAAGCAAAAAGTAAAATTTCACGGCGACTCGCGTTAATTCTAAAGGTATTTTTTTGCCAAGAATGGAGGAAAGATCTTCGCATGACTTTGGCTAAAACTTGCTTAGATTTCAGTAGTAGATTAGGAGTATTTGTTAGATCCGACAGTAACCAGTAGCCATCAAAGCGAACGAAAGGATTAAACTCCCACAGCACAAAAACACTGATCGATAAGGAGGCGAATAAACAGACTGGTGAATGGGAAATTAGGTAAACAATACTGAGAATTACTGCATACAAAACCTCCGCAAAAATACCTCCTAAGTTGGCAATAATTCGTTGCTCTTTGGTCCCCATCCAAATGTTCGTTATTTCAGCATACATGACAGGTAGTATGAAATAAAATCCAAATCCGATGCCACCTGACTTTAACTTATATTTAGCGCAGGCAGCTATGTGACCCAATTCGTGGATGAGCATAGTGGGGTAAATCAAAGCCATTAAGTTCAAGTAATTTACTTGACTTAAAGAAGGAGATTCGAAGCCTATTGCCATTCCGAGTAAGAATAAAATCATCGTACCCGCGGAAAACCAAAATACAGAAGGCTTGAAAAAGGGCTGAAGAGGAATAGACAAGAAACGGGCAACGCGCGCATTCAGCAAAGGGATTTTTAGTTTTAAATAGGCATTTTTAAGGCCTGGTTTTTCAGGTGCTGCATCGTCCCGAATAATTTGATATCCCCCTAACTTTTCATCTACCAAATCCCGAAATGATTGCATCGAGATCGTTTGATTAAATGACTGATTAAACACTTTATGCGCTGCTTCTAAACTTGTCGCGGCGGAAAGAATTTTGACTAATTCCGTGGTTGCGCGATTGATTAACAAATGCCGATTTTCATCGATTTGCAAAACGGAATTTGTTTCGTCAAAAGGCCTGATTTGTAAATTATCTTTTACTAGCATAATACCGAGGATTTAGTCAATTGATGTAAGGTATTTAACACTGTGCTTGTAGTAAAAAGTCGGTTGTGATCGTCGACAATACAATTCACGCCAAAGGAGCTTTTTCTCCATCGATTAACAGTACTTGGATCCAGAACATCGGTTGCCGGAATTCGAAGGATTCGGGATGTTAGCCAGCTGCCATCTGTCATCTGATTCTTTAAGAGCCAGCCCACTCCTTTTGTAATCGATTTATCGAATGCATTGGCATCATAGGCATGTAAGGCTTTAATCGCTAAAGCGGTATAAAAAGCACTGGGTCCCTGCGTTGCTGGATTAGACCAATAGCCACTCGTTTCTTGCTCATTAGCTAGCCAAAGCGCTGGCGTTTCACAACGACTTTTTAATTCGGGATGATGCGCTAAAGCTTGAATGGCAAAAGAGGTCGCATACACATCGCTTGTCCACCAATAGGAACTCCAATGGGTTTTATTTTCCAGTAGTGAAGCTAGGTGTAGACAACTTATCTCAAAGTCTAATCTAAGGGATGGATTGCCCGCTAAAACATAGGTGGCCGCTGCACTAACACAGGCATGTGAGTTTGTCCAACCTTCCACTGAAATAGAAGCGGGTAAATCTAATTTCTTCCGCAAAGCTGTTGGATCCCGGTAGGTAACCCACCCGCCATCTGCATTCATAAAGGCTAGCCAATCCCGCTGTGTTAGGTCAGAGGCATAGCCCATTTTTTGTTGAAAACCCACGAGAAAACTAGTCGAATCTCCGTCTTGAATCATCGCCCCATTGAAAGCGTTGGAGGCACTTGAAATCACCTTTTTTAGCACCGGTTTTAACAGGGGATTCGAGTTATCAATCTCTGCTAATTGCATTCCTATGTAGGCGCTTGTCCAGCTAGTGCTTTGGCCAGCGGAGGTCATAAAATCTGTCCATTCAGTTGAATCGTCGATGTTCTTTTCTAGATAGGAAAAGGCATTTTTTAGCGAGATATCGAGGGAATTAAGCTTCAAAATGGAGAAACTTTTTTGGGACTTGATTTCCGTTTTCAGGAATAGGTCATTTACTTCTTGGAGGTGTGATTGACAGCTACTGATTTGTTTCTGGAGGAAGCTAGCAAAAGAAGAAAGACCTGCCGAAGAAGCGATAAGAGCACTTTTTTCAAAATGTTCAATCGCTAAACCGAGGTTTTTTTGTGCGATGCCGGACACATATAAATAGGTGTGAAGTAGGGCAGGATCCTGGGTTACGATCCCGTTTTGCTTCAAGTACATCTGCGTTAAAGACATCGGATAGGTCCATTGGCCTTCTTTGAAATCTAGTTTAAAATCGTCGATATCATCCATGTACTGAAGACCGATGTGGAGCTGGGAAATACAGTCGATTAATTCATCTCGGCTAGAGGTGGAACTGGCTAAACAAGCAAGTGAATCTACAGCAGCAAGACTCATGGCAGATTTACCAATCGCTATTTCTTGGAAAAGCTCTGGCGTCATTTCCTCCTTTTTATGAGAACCCTTTTTCTCCGATATAATAGAGTTAAAATACCTCGATTTCAAGTTACCAAACTGCTCCCAAAACGGACTGCCATCTGGATACAAGGCAGCAAGCCCGCGCATGGCTTTTTCATAGAATTCAAAGCTTAATCGCATTTCACCAAGAGAGAAATGTGAGGTATCAATCAACTGATCAAAGCTCAACAGAAATCGGAAATAGAGGTAACTGCTTAAAGAAAGCGACTCTAGTTGGGCAGCACTTATTTCTGGAAAGGCCGGAGCGAGGTAGCTTATTAAATGAAGATATAAGTGGTGCTCAGACAGTATTTTAGGGTCTAAAAGCGCCTCTTTTTCAGCGGTAGGAATCGACAGTGTTCCTATGTAGTTGTGATAAAACGACATTCCTTTTTATTCTAGTGGTTAGCAATAGCGTGATCACCCGAAAACAGGGAATAAATGAGGGGGGAACAGATGTGCCTTTTGATGATTAAGGCCGGGGTAAATGTAGGATTGTTTTTTGGAAAAATACGGGAACCCTTAAAAAAGAGCTGAAATAACCAAGAAACTGATAATTTTAAGCGAGTTGAACTAGTCGGTTCGCCGCCTCTAAAAGCACCTCATCCTCTTTTGCAAAGCAGAATCGCAGGATTTTGTCGCCTGGATCCGTTTCATAGAAAACAGAGACGGGTATAGAGGCCACTTTAATTTCGCGGGTCAAACGATCCGCTAAATCGACGTCTTTTTCGGATGAGATAGCTGAATAATCAAGGCATTGGAAGAAACTTCCGGCGCTCGGGAGGACTTTCCAGGCGCTTCCTGCGAATTGGGAGGCGAAAAGGTCGCGCTTTTTTTGGTAAAAATCAGACAAACCTAGGTAATGTGACGGCTCTTTTAGATAGTCTGCTAGGGCATATTGCAAAGGTGTCGCACTCGAAAAAGTAACCCACTGATGCAGTTTTCTAAATTCAGCCGTGAGGTAGGCGGGGGCAATACAAGAGCCTATTTTCCAACCCGTGATATGATAGGTTTTGCCAAAAGATCCACACACAAAACTACGTTTCCGCAATTCTGGATGCAATAAAACGCTCGCATGCTGAGCCCCATCGAAGACGATGTGCTCGTACACCTCATCCGAAATAATCAAGATATTGGTTCCTTTGACGATCTCCGCGAAAGCATCCAAATCTGCCATCGACCAAACAGCCCCCGTCGGATTGTGTGGACTATTGACCATAATGGCGCGTGTCCGAGGGCTAATTTTGGAAGCAACAGCCGACCAATCAATGGCAAAATTGTTGGAAGCCTTCAAGGGAATATGAATCGGAATACCTCCCGCTAGTCGAACCATAGGATCGTAGGCATCATAGCTGGGGTCAAACATAATCACCTCATCTCCCGGCGAAACGCAGCAATGAACCGCCGCAAAAAGCGCCTCAGTAGCACCAGAAACGATGGTTACCTCTGAATCAGCATCCACAGGAATGTCATAAAAGGAAGAGGTTTTAGCAGCAAGGGATTGTCTAAATACCGGAACGCCGGCCATAGGGGCGTATTGGTTATGCCCTTTGGAATAATGTTGAAGCAGTTCTTGCAAAGCAGGGGCACAATCAAAACCGGGAAAACCTTGGGAAAGATTTAAGGCCCCGTGCTCGAGGGCGAGGGCAGACATTTTGGTAAATATCGTCGTCTGAACGTGTGGCTGCTTCGAAGGAAATGTAATCATAGCCTAATTTAACAAGGCTTTTCCATCGTACCAAACCTGCTGCACTTCTAGCGCGGAATTTAACTCCACGAAACACGCACGTTTCCCCACCTCAATACTGCCTAATTGATCTAAATTCGCCACTTTTGCCGGATAAACAGTCGCCATTTTGATAGCTTCTTCTAGTGGGATCGAAGCCTTTTGAACGCAGTTTTGAATGGCCTCTATCATCGTTAAGGAAGAACCGGAGAGTACACCCGCCTCGTTCGTGAAACGACCGTCTTTGGCCAAAAACGAATACGGCCCCGACACATCATTCGTCACCGCATCCGTAATCAAAAATAGACGACCTTTTTTCAGGCGATAAGCCAGTTCCAGCGATTTAAAATCGCAATGTAAACCATCCGCAATAATGCTCGTCCAAGCACCGGAATCGAAGCTAGCACCCACTAAACCGGGTGCACGTGATTGCCATTGCGACATCGCATTAAAGAGGTGTGTGATACGAGAAACGCCTTTTTCTATCGCATTCATCGCTTCCGAATAGGTCGCATCGCTGTGGCCTAAAGAGCACATGATGTGACTGTCAATCAACAATGAAAGCTCTGTTGAACTGAACATTTCCGGAGCGATCGTTAAGTAGGTAGGAACGCCCGCCGTCCGGGAGATGAGCTCGCGAAGAAAATCTAAAGACGGTTTTTGAATGAATTGCTCTTGGTGCGCCCCACGTTTTACCGGATTAAAAAAGGGTCCTTCTAGGTGTAAACCCACTAATCCAGGTCCGGAATAAGCTGTGTAGGCATCGATCGCCTTCCACATGGACTCCGCAGGCGAGCAATTCAAGGTTATTTGAAAAGCAACCGTCCCAGTTTTATGGTGTTCATCGAAAGTCGCCTGAATCGCTTCTGTCGTCTGGTGATTTGAAAATAGAATTCCACCACCTCCGTAAATTTGCAAGTCGATAAATCCAGGTACGAGGAAATTGTCAGAGGGAGCCCCTGACCCCGAAGATATAGCTGATATACGGCCATTTTCTATCGAAATTTCCTGGTTTTCTAGCCATTCGTGACCCGTAAAAATGCGGCTTGCAAACATCTTAATATCCTGTCGCTTGTCCGTCTTTACGCGATTCCGTCGCACCATAATACACCTTGCGAACGGCGTCGTACATAATGCATTGGTAGCCACCGTAAATACCATTCATATAGCCTACTTGATGTCCTTTTTGCAATAAATCTCGAATAACTTCATACGGATAACCGTGCTCCAGCGTGATCATTCCCCCCGTCGGCTCCATCGTTTCGCCTGTCGGTTCGGAAGATCCCTCGTGATTAATACGTGGATAATCGCCTGCTTCTTGTACGTTTAGGCCAAAGTCTACCACGTTCATCACAATTTGCACATGGCCCATCGGCTGGAACGCGCCACCCATCACGCCAAAACTCATCACCGGCTGTCCATCCTTCGTCATAAATGCTGGAATGATCGTCTGAAAAGGTCTTTTACCCGGCGCATAGGTGTTGTTCTCGCCCTCTTTCAAGTTATATAATTCTCACCGGTCTTGGAACATGAATCCCAAACCATCCGGCG
>JBMSJH010000103.1:0-7543 GCA_049418705.1 Aquirufa sp. | reverse complement strand
TGACCGCCAGCTCCTTCAACTCCGTCTCGCTGGAGCCGCCGCTGGTGCTGCAGAAACCACACTTACTACCGGTGCTGCTTCCCCGTGTTTCTTAACAGAAACTTTTAAGCCTTCTGTTTCGATGCTAACCTCTGCTAGTGGAGATTTCGCGATATAATCGAGTAATCGTTGAATTTCTTTAGTATCCATTCTTTTTGTTAATTAAGCGCTACAAAGGTAGCTAATTATTTTACACGCTCAGCGTATGAATAGGTTCTTGTATCTACTTTAATTACTTCATCTTGTTCGATGAAAATAGGTACTGTAATCGTCGCACCTGTTTCTACCGTCGCTGGTTTCTTAGGTGAGTTCGCTGTATCGCCACGAACACCTGGTTCCGTGTACGTTACCTTCAATTCTACGAAGGGAGGCAATTCGCAAGATAAAGCAGAATCATTTTCTGTATTGATCAAAATCTCTACTTCCTGGCCTTCTTTCATCAAATCAGCCATCACACATAGGTTATCGCCTAATAGGATTTGCTCGAATGATTCTTGGTCCATGAAGTTATAGCCAAACTCATCTTTATAAATGAATTGGTATTTTCTACGCTCCACACGAACAGGGTAAATGTTTACGCCTGAGTTGAAGGTATTATCGATTACTTTACCCGAAGTTAAAGAACGCAATTTAGTCCGAACGAAAGCCGGGCCTTTTCCTGGTTTTACGTGAAGGAATTCAATGATCGAATATAAATCGTCATTGTATTTAATCACCATACCGTTTTTAATGTCTGCTGTAGTTGCCATTTCTGATTATTTTGGGTCGTATGCCCATTTAACGTAAGCTGATCCCCACGTGAAACCTCCACCGAAGGCCGCTAAGATCAAGTTATCTCCTTTTTTTAGTTTGTTTTCGTAATCCCAAAGACAAAGCGGAATCGTCGCCGCCGTCGTATTTCCGTATTTCTGGATGTTCAACATCACCTTATCATCACTCACACCCATGCGGTTTGCTGTCGCATCAATGATACGCTTGTTTGCTTGGTGAGGTACTAAGTAGGTAATGTCATCCCCAGTCAAGTGATTGCGCTCCATGATTTCAGCCGAAACATCTGCCATGCGCGTCACCGCAAATTTAAATACCGATTGACCTTCTTGGCGAATGTAATGCCATTTTGCTTCCACCGATTCCACGGTAGGAGGGTAAGCGCTACCGCCCCCTTTTTGCATTAAGGACTCACATCCTTCGCCATCTGATTTCAAGATGAAGTCCTGCACACCTAGACCTTCGAAGTTAGGCTCTAACATCACCGCAGCAGCGCCATCCCCAAAAAGAATGCACGTCGTACGATCCGTATAGTCCACAATCGAAGACATTTTATCAGCTCCCACTACTACGATTTTCTTGTAACGACCTGATTCGATGAAGGCAGTACCTGCACCTAAAGCGTTTAAGAAACCAGAACATGCTGCTGCTAAGTCAAAGGAAGCCGTTTCACGGATGCCTACTGCCTTGCAAATCAAGTTCGAAGCGGAGGGGAAAAAGTAATCAGGAGTAACCGTCGCGCAGATTAACATATCTACTTCCTCCGGTTTCGTATTGGTTTTCTTTAAGAGATCCTCCACCGCTTTCGCACCCATGAATGACGTTCCCAGGCCTTCTCCCTTTAAAATACGTCGCTCCTTGATGCCGGTGCGGGTGGTAATCCACTCGTCGTTTGTGTCAATGATTTTTTCTAATTCTTGATTTGTCAGCACATAATCCGGTACATATCCTGCGACTCCGGTGATGGCTGCACTTATTTTTTGGCTCATAATGATTATTGGTTCTCGATGGCGGCCTTAATTTTTCCGCAAACATCTGATTCTACGACGGATCTACACAATTTGATCATGTTTTGTATTGCCAAAGGACTCGACGCCCCATGTGCAATAATCACATTCCCATTAATTCCGATGATCGGGCTACCGCCGTATTTTTCGTAATTCGTATTCTCGACAAAGTCATTCGTGATTCCTTGGTCCTTCATGATCTTGTAGATAGATTCCCCCATCTTCAAAATGATGTTTCCCGTAAATCCATCCGTCACAATCACGTCTGCTTTATTCTTAAAGAAGTCTTTCCCCTCCATGTTTCCAATGAAGTTGATCTTCTTGTTCTCTTTCAAAAGGGCATGTGTCGCTAGCGAAAGGATATTTCCTTTTTGCTCTTCTTCACCAATGTTCATCAAACCAACACGTGGAGATTTTTTTCCCGTAGTGGCCTCAAAATACACCGAACCTAACACCGCAAATTGATCTAACATCTCTGGCTTGCAATCTGCATTCGCGCCAATATCCAACATCAACGCGTAGGTGCCATCCTCTTGAGGAACGAAACCGGCGATCGCTGGGCGAGAAATACCTTCGATAGTTTTGACAGAAAATAAAGAACCGACCATCATGGCACCGGTATTTCCTGCAGAGGCAAAGACGTCTGCTTTGCCTTCTTTTAAAAGATGAAACCCAACTCCGATACTGGAATTGGGTTTTTGAGATAATGCCTTGGTCGGATGTTCTCCCATCTCAATTACTTGATCCGCGTGAATGATCGCAATTTGCTTGCCAGCATACCCGTGTTTCGATAATAATTGCTCGATGGTGTCCTTAGGACCTACGGCTAATATAGTGTCGTCGTTTGAAAGACTTGGTAACGATAAAAGTATTCCTTCAATTACAGCTTCCGGGGCATAATCCCCACCCATCACATCAACGGCTATTTTCATTTAATTATGTTTAATTACTAAAGCTTTTGGCAAAAATAGCATTAAATTTAGTCAAAAAATAGCATTTTAACGGGATTTTTTCAGTTTTCCTGAAAAAATAGAGTAAAGCTGCAGTCTACCAGGGAATTACTTAACCGTGAATCCTTCTACGATCATTTTTCCTTTGTAGAACAAGTTACCTTCATGTACGTGAGCACGGTGATAAAGGTGAGTTTCGCCTGTTTGTCCGTCTACTGCTAATTGCTTAGGAGTTCCGAAATCATGCGCTCTTCTAGTATCACGACGAGTAGTTGAGTGTCTTCTTTTAGGATGTGCCATTGTATTGTTATTTAATTATTGTCTGTTAATTTTTTTAATGCTGCCCATCTAGGATCCATTTCTGGCTCCTGATCGGCGTTTTTATCATCTTCTGGGTCTGTTGTATAAATCAACTCGCCATCTACATGCTCTTCAAGTGGTTTCACAAACCGAGGGTGCAATTTCTTCATAGGCACCTGCAAGGCAATGAAATCGAATAAATCTTGCGATAAATCTAATTTAGGTGACTTTCTGTCCAATAAGAACAAATTGTCTCCCATGTCTTCATTGTGATCCGAATATTTATAAATAATCTTCTCATCTAGGTGAATAGGGAATTCAAATTCCTCATTCGACCGATCGCAAATTAATTTCAAATGGCCGTCGATTACCAGTCTAACCTGTATCATCGTTGCCGATTTATCTAACGTCGCGTTTGCGTTAAATTCGCCCTTTTGAACCCATTCCTGCTCGAAAGCAGCGAAAAAATCCTCGTTCCCGGTGAAGGAATACTGGTATACTTTATCCTCTAAAGAAAGTATCGGTATCTGGTATGCTTCTAGGACGTTCATTTTCACTCTTGGGTAAAAAAGAATGCGAAATTACGAAAATATTCGAAAACAGCAATAGTTGCGCTGAACAAATTCGTAATTTCGAAGCATGAAGCATTGGAGTCCATCCCTAAAAGCTTTTTTGGGGATCTTTATTTTATTCGAAGTGGTGGGTTGGTTTTTTGTGGGCTCCACTGAGCGCCTGGATCAGCTGCTTTTGATCAATGGGGCAAACAATGCTTTTGCAGACATCCTTTTCCAAGGCCTGACAGCCATTGCCGAAGTCGTTTTGCCCGTTTTGTTTCTGATTTACCTGTTTCGATTTCGCAAAGAATATGCTTTGCCCTATGTGTATTCGTATGCATTGTCTACCGGATTGATTCAAGGATTGAAGCATTTTGTTTTTTCTGGCGCCTTGCGTCCATTAGCCTATTTTGCTTCATCCGGTGTGAAATGGCACATTGTACCCGGATTATTAATTAGTGAATATAATTCGATGCCTTCTGGACATACGGGAGCGGCCTTTTTTATGTTCTTCTGGGTAGCGGTACTTTTAAAACGTTTTCACTGGGGAATTATCGCGGGAATTTTATCCGTGGGAGTGGCCTATTCCAGAGTCTATTTATTTCAACATTTTCCAGTGGATACGTTGGTAGGAGCTTTTCTAGGAACTAGCTCCTCTTATCTTTTTTATTACATAAACTATGTTAAAAGCAGTTCAAAATAAACCTTACCTTTTCTGGGCTTTCATCGGAGCGGCGGTATACATTCCGTTTTTAGGTTCGACGCATCTGTTCGATTGGGATGAGGTGAACTTTGCGGAATCGGCGCGGGAGATGATTGTGACGGGAGATTTTTTAAGCGTCCAAATCAATTTCCAACCCTTCTGGGAGAAACCTCCTTTGTTTTTGTGGTTGCAGGCCTTGAGTTTCATGGCCTTCGATTCGTTTTCGGGACAATCCGATATTTCGATGGAGTTTGCTGCACGTTTTCCGAACGCGATTATTGGCATTTTGACGCTGTGGACACTGTATGCGATCGGGAAAAAGCAATGGAGTGCGAATTTTGGTAATCTTTGGGCCTTCTCCTATTTAGTAGCGATAACTCCCCATGTGTATGCCAGTTCTGGGATTATTGATCCGCTATTTAACCTGCTAATTTTTCTGGGAGTCTATTTCTTTTCAGAGTTTTTCCAGGATTCGACAAAATATAGACATGTTATTTTTGCCGGAATCGCCATTGGTTTAGCCTTGTTGACAAAGGGGCCGGCAGCTTTGCTCCTCTGGGCTTTAACGCTCTTTTTCGTAGGAATCTTGTACCGCTCGAGAGTCACGGGACGGCTTTTCACGGGAGCGGTTGTGGCAGGATTGATCTCTGTTTTATTCTTCGTTGCTTGGTATGGTTTGATTGCCTACAAGTTTGGTTGGCAGATTATCGAAGACTTCTTTACTTACCAGGTGCGCTTGATGACGACGGGTGATGCGGGACATGGTCAGCCTTTTTATTACCATTTTGTTGTCTTGTTGATCGGATGTTTTCCGGTGTCGATTTGGGCGGGGGCTCGTTTGTTCAAATTAAAGAAAGAAGAGCACGATTTCTCGAACTGGATGAAGGTCTTGTTTTGGGTGGTCTTACTTCTATTTAGCATCGTGAAGACGAAGATTGTGCATTATTCATCGATGTGCTGGATACCGTTGACCTATTTCTCGGCGGTCGTATTGCAGGAATGGCAATGTGGAGCGTTTCGGTTTAATTGGAAATATGTAACGGCTATCGGTTTTGTGGGCTTGCTTCTGGCCACTGTTTTAACGGCGGTTCCGTTGATAGGCCAAAACGCGGGCATCATCGCTCTTTACATTAAAGATGTATTCGTTCAAGGGAATTTACAAGCTCCGGTGTATTGGGCTGGATGGGAGTTTTTGATCGGAGTGGCTTTTGCCCTGGCCGTGATCTATTTCTTATTTACGAAGAAGTTGCACACCTTATTTGCTGCTTCGCTTCTCACCATTATGGCTTATATGGCGATCGTGGTGCCTAAAATTGAGGGATATACGCAAGCGACAGTGATTGATTTTTATATCGCGAAAGTAGGCCAAAAAGTCTACATCGAACCGGTCGGATTCAAATCGTATGCGCAGCTTTTGTATTTTCAAAAGCCCGCAGGAAGTCCCGCGGGCGATGTATTGTTAGCTGCTAAAAAGCTGGATAGACCAGCGTATTTTATCATGAAAGCGGATGCAGAGGACAAGTTCAAATACCATCCGAACTTGGTTTTCCAAAAAGAAGAGAATGGATTCCTCTTCTACAAGCACCGTTAAACTCCTGGGAAGAAGAATGCACCTTCTATAGCAGCATTCTCATCTGAATCAGATCCGTGAATTGCGTTTGCTTCTAACGATTTAGCAAATTGCTTGCGGATAGTACCTTCCGCTGCTTCAGCTGGATTCGTGGAGCCGATGAATGTACGGAAATCAGCGACCGCATTTTCTTTCTCCAAAATCATCGGAATAATCTCGCTCTTCGACATGTACTCGCAAAGGCTAGCATAGAAAGGGCGCTCTTTATGTACCGCATAAAATTGACCCGCCATTTCTGGGCTCATCTTCAATTTAGTAATGGCGATGATTTTATAACCTGCTTTTTCAATTTGTTGAATGATGGGACCTGTGTGACCGTCTGCGACAGCATCCGGCTTAATCATAGTGAAAGTTCTATTTGTTGACATGGGCATAATTTTAAACAAATTTATCTCTAACTTTGCGTTCGCCCAAATTTATTTACGGCACATCCCTTTTATGACCTCCATCTCAGCCTTAAAATCACTCCTAATTCCCGGTACGAAAGCCGTCATTACTGCGCATTATAATCCGGATTCGGATGCGATCGGTTCGACGCTTGCATTTCAAGGATATTTGGCGAAAAAGGGGATTCAGGCGACCGTGGCAGTTCCTTCAGCGGTAGCTGGGAATTTGAAATGGATGCCTGGTGCGGCGGATATTTTAGCCTACGATGAGCTAGTTCACAAGCTGCAAATCGATGCCCTGGTGGAAGAAGCTGATTTTATTTTCTGTTTGGACTTTTCAGGTATACAGCGTTTGCACAATATGGCGCCGCTGGTGCGCAAGTCGAGGGCAAAAAAGGTGGTGATTGATCACCATTTAGATCCGGAGGACTTTGGCGATTATTATTACCATCGTACCATTGCAGCTTCAACCTGTGAATTAATCTACGATTTAATTCTGGAATGGGGAGATCAGGACTTGTTAGATGCGTCCATCGGTGCCTGTCTTTATTCTGGGATTATGACCGATACCGGTTCTTTTCGCCATCCGAATACGACTGCCCATGTGCATACCGTCGTAGCGGCCTTGATTGACTTAGGTGTGAATACAAATGAGGTGCATCGAAAGGTTTTTGATTCCTCGAGTATCGATCGTTTGAAGTTTATAGGCCATGTGTTAGGCCAAAGAATGGAATACCTACCCGAGTACCATTTAGCTTTTATGTGGATCACCGCTGAGGATTTAACAAAATTTAATTCTCAAGCTGGAGACACGGAAGGTATCGTCAATTATGGTTTGCAAATTACGGGATGCGTCTGGTCTATCTTGATGATAGAGCGTCCAGACGGCGTGAAGCTGTCTTTTAGATCCATTGAGCCTTTTGCAGTCAACACATTCGCAGCCACTTATTTCGAAGGTGGTGGGCATAAAAATGCGTCTGGTGGACGTTTTTCTGGTGGAAGTTTAGTGGAGGCGAAGAAAAAACTAATGGAAGTGTTACCTTTGTATCTTTCTGAAATAAATCGAGTTAAAAATTTATAAAATAAAAATCATGCGTAAACAACTAGCAGTAATTTTAGTAGCGGCAATGGCACTAGCATCGTGTAACAATGTCGAAGTAGTAGACGGAGTTAAAATCCAAAAACACGAACATGATGACAGCGCTC
>JBMSJH010000102.1:0-7560 GCA_049418705.1 Aquirufa sp. | reverse complement strand
AAAACAACATCAATTCCTAAAGCACCCCAAGGCAATTGCTTAGGATCACGCTCAGCGAAAGCCTTAATCACGTTACCATTAACAGTAATGCTGTCAGCATCAGAAGTAACAGTTCCATTAAAACGACCGTGAACTGAATCATACTTTAGTAAGTGTACCAAAGTAGCATTGTCAGTTAAATCGTTAATAGCAACGATTTCTACATTTTCTTTTTCCAATAAACGACGGAAAGTAAGTCGACCGATACGACCAAAACCATTAATAGCAACTTTAATTTTTTTCATTGAATAAATTAATTTGATTTCATACAAAGACCAAATATAGCACTTAAAATGTATTATTCCAAGAACCATAGGATTAAATAAACGTTATTAAACGTTTACAAGGCCTATTTTACAAAAGTAAATCAGGATATTTTAATTTAGCCTAAATGCTAATTATGAAATTTTTACACAAAAATCACTCGGATACGTTTTTTATTCAAAAATATTTCGCATATTTGTATAAGAAATTATTGCTCCAGATCGATGGGGTAGGAGAGTGACAGAATGTCACTTGTCTTTTTAGCTAATTTTCTAGCGAAATTTACCAAAATATTATTTTGCAACTATGTGTAACTGATTGATAATCAGCTAAATGACTTATTAAAGTTAAAGTTAAATTAACCCCGACTTTTTGAGCATTTTCCCGTATTCTAGACAATGGGCCCGTATTTTATTTCGTCCAATCTCGGGAAGCCAAGGCTTTTTTGATTAATTTGCATCTTCATTTATTGCATACCATTTTTATGAATTCTCTAGAAAAAATAATCATCGCCGCTTGGGACAATACAGAATTACGTTCACAAGCTGAGACGATCGAGGCGATTGAAAAAGTCGTTGATTTAGTAGACAAAGGCGAGTTACGCACGGCTGAGCCTAAGGCAGATGGAAGCTGGCAAGTAAACGAATGGGTTAAGAAAGCTATTGTAATGTATTTCCCTATTCGCCAAATGTCCGTATCAGAAGTGGGTATTTTCGAATTCCACGATAAAATGCGTTTAAAATCAAACTACAAAGAATTAGGTGTTCGTGTGGTTCCTCCAGCTGTAGCCCGTTATGGTGCTTTCTTAGCGAAAGGAACGATCTTAATGCCTTCTTACGTAAATATTGGTGCTTTCGTAGACGAAGGAACTATGGTAGACACCTGGGCAACAGTCGGCTCTTGCGCACAAATCGGTAAACACGTACACTTAAGTGGTGGTGTGGGTATCGGAGGCGTACTAGAACCACCTCAAGCTTCTCCAGTGATTATTGAGGACGGAGCATTTATTGGCTCACGTTGTATCGTAGTGGAAGGTGCACATATCGGCAAAAAAGCCGTTTTAGGTGCTGGAGTAACCATTACTGGGTCCTCTAAGATTATTGATGTATCAGGTCCTGAACCTGTGGAATACATTGGCTATGTACCTGAGAACTCAGTAGTGATTCCAGGTAGTATCCAGAAGACCTTTGCCGCGGGTACTTATGGCGTTCCTTGCGCTTTAATTATCGGCAAAAGAAAAGAGAGTACAGACTTAAAAACCTCGCTTAACCAAGCGTTAAGAGAGAATAACGTAGTCGTTTAACACATCACAACGAATTAATGCCCGGTTCATAGCCGGGCTTTTTTTATGGAAAATGAATTAAGAATTGGTGAATACAATCATCTACGCATCATTAAGGAAGTACCTTTTGGCCTATATTTAGATGGCTATGAGGATGAAATCTTATTACCCTTGCAATACGTGCCTGAAACGTATGAAATCGATGCCTATATAGATGTATTCATCTACCGTGATTCAGAAGACCGAATTATTGCAACGACATTAAAACCCTTTGCAACGATTAAGCAGTTCGCCTATTTAGAAGTAAAATCCGTTACCCCTTTGGGCGTTTTCTTAGAATGGGGATTAGCTAAAGACCTTTTTGTTCCATTTAGCCAGCAATACCAAAAAATGGTTGTTGGGAAATCCTACCTAGTCTATATTTATTTAGATGCCCAAACAGATCGAATCGTAGCCTCAGCTAGAATAGAGAATTTCCTACCAGCCTTTATCGAAGACGAAGAGAATCGCTTTGCAGCAGGAACAAAGATCGAAGCTGTTCCATTTGAATACACAGACTTAGGCATAAAATGCTTGGTTGACAATTGTAAAATTGGAATGTTGTTCAAAAATGAAATATTTACAAATGTAATTCTAGGTCAAAGTACATTTGTATACATCGAAAACTTACGTGAAGATGGACGCCTTGATTTACGTTTGGAACCAATAGGAAGATTACGTTTGGATTCACAAGTGGAGAAAGTATTGCAAGCAATTAAAGATAATAATGGTGTGCTTTACCTACATGATAAAAGCCCTGCTGAAGATATCTATGATCAATTAGGAATGTCTAAGAAAGACTTCAAAAAGGCGATTGGTGGTTTATACAAAAGTAAACTTATTACATTGCATTCTGATAGTGTGTCACTTTTGTAAACTTCTATTTTCTTGAATTAAGATTTGTAAATCATTCGCATTTGTTTAATTTTGTAATACAATAATCTTGTTTACAAAAATGAATCTAAGCGCTAAAATAGAATTGTTAATTCAGGCAAAGAAACTAAGTGCCTCTCAATTTGCTGATACCTTAGGTATTCCTCGTAGCAGTATCTCTCATATTCTTTCAGGGAGAAACAAACCTAGCTTAGATGTTGTACAAAAGATTCTCATCGCCTTCCCTGAAATTCCTGCAGAGGAATTATTAGACGATAAAAGAGATTTGTCAATTACTGTTTCTGCACCCAAGGTGACAAGCACTCCGACATCTGTTACTCCCTCACTTTTTGATGCCGTAATTCCTAGCGCCCCAGAATCGCCTAAAAATTCTTTAGCTGAACAAACGATCGTACAATCGAATCTCAGACGGCCTAGAGAAAGTAGTCCAAAAACGGTGGTTCCAACAGTAGCACCTGCTACAACAGCACACCTAGCTAAGAAAATCGAGCGAGTATTGATCTTTTATACAGATGGAACATTCACCGAAAGCAAACCTTTGTAATTAAGGAATGTAAACAAAACGGGACTTATCCACATAATCCCATAAAGTTATCCACAAGTTATCCACACTTGTGCACAATTGTATTTTCGAAAATCGACCTTTCCGTTCATATTGTAAGAGCCCGATTAATTGTTTAATTTTAATAAATTGAATGATTGATATGGAAAAATTAGATTCATTAAACCAGGTGGCGCAATTCCACCAGACTTTTGGAGCTCCTATTTTAGCTCAACCCACTATTCCTGCGATTGAACGTTGTAATCTACGCGTTAGTTTACTAGCAGAAGAGTTGGATGAATTAAAGGAAGCTATTGCAGCGAAAGATATTGTAGAGATTGCAGACGCACTTTGTGACTTACAATATGTATTATCTGGAGCTGTTTTGGAGTTTGGAATGGGTGAAAAATTCGTCGAATTATTCAATGAGGTGCAACGTTCTAATATGTCCAAAGCGTGCGCTAGCCTAGAAGAAGCCGAAAATACGGTGAAATTTTACCGGGATAAAGATGGCACAGAGGCAGAAATTAAGGAAGAGAATGGGGTTTGGAAGGTCTATCGTATTTCAGATAATAAAGTATTGAAATCCATCAATTACTCGCCTGCAGATCTACTATCAATCTTAAAATAATGATTAAAATACTCCTCATAGAAGACGAACCGAAAACGGTTCAATCCTTGAAACAAGGGTTAGAAGAGAACAACTATGAGGTAGAAGTAGCTTATGATGGTACAATCGCGAAGCAATTAGCCTTGAGAAATACCTATTCATTAATCGTTTCCGACATCATTATACCAGGCATCAATGGTATTGAACTTTGCAAACAATTAAGGGCTGAGGGAATTCAAACTCCCATTTTAATGCTCACCGCTTTGAGTACAACGGATGACAAATTGGTTGGTTTTGAGGCAGGTGCTGACGATTATTTAGGTAAACCATTTGATTTCAAGGAGTTTTTAGCTCGCATTAAAGCCTTATTAAAGCGTTCCTCTCAAACACAATTAGACGCCCAAACGTTAAAATTTGCTGATTTAGAAATGGATCTTATTTCTAAATTGGTAACTCGTTCTGGTCAGTCGATTAACTTAACTTCTAAGGAGTTTCAACTACTAGAATACTTCCTTCGCAACCAGGAGATGGTCATTTCGAAGGCACAAATTGCGGAGAATATTTGGGAAGTAGAAGATGAAAATAGCTCCAATTTGATTGAAGTATATGTTAATTACCTACGTAAGAAAGTCGATAAAGGCTTTTCGAGTAAGTTAATTCATACCCAATTTGGCAGAGGTTATATCTTAAAAAACGAATAAAATGCAGATTAGATCCAGGCTGACTTATCAGTTTACCTACCTCGTTTCTGCGATTCTATTCGTATCCTATTTCATTATCTACATTTTCACTCAAGAAAATTACAAGGATAAATTTTATAGTCGTTTACGCCAAAAAGCGAACACCACTGCCCAGTTATTAGTCAACGTAAACCAGGTTGACTCCAAATTAATGGGGATCATCGGTCAAACAAACCGTGATTTACTGTACCGAGAGAGCATTTTAGTGTACGATTTATGCAACGAACGTATCTATGCTTCGAACGATAGTATCAATTTACACATTGATGTAGATTTAATAAAACAAGTACGCCAAAAGCAAGAAATACGCTTCCAACGTGAAGATATTGAGGTTTTAGGAACCGTTTTTGCGACACCACAAGGTCGTTTGGTCGTATTTGCAGGTGCTGTAGATCAATATTCCGCGGAAAATGCCAAAGATCTAAAGAACATCCTCATCGCCTTATTCCTCTTATTTATCCTCATTGTAGTGCTCTCAGGCTGGTTTTTTGCCGGACAAGCCGTTAATCCCATCTCAGAAGTAATCCAACAAGTAGATAAATTATCACCTAAACGTCTTGAAGAACGCCTGAAATCGCCTGATTTTGAGGACGAAATAGGGAAGATGGTGTCTACGGTCAATCGACTACTAGAACGTATCGAAAACGCCTTTAAACTGCAAAAAACATTCATCGCAAACGTTTCTCACGAATTAAAGAATCCATTGACAAAAATTTCTTCCCAATTAGAAGTGAGTCTACTAAAGGAAAGAGAAACAGGCGATTACAAAAAAACCATCAGCTCGGTACTTGAAGACACCCAGGATTTAGCTGCCATCACTGAATCACTCTTAGAACTCAACAAATTAAGCCTTTCTGACAGCCAGGCGGGATTTAATGAGTGGAGAATTGATGAAATACTTTGGGAAGCTAGAAGCTTAACCCAAAAGCTAAACAGCGCTTACAAAGTCAGTATCGATACCTCACACATGCCAGAGGACGAAGAAATGCTATTGGTAAAAGGCGATGACAAGCTCATCTTAACGGCTCTGAAGAATTTAATGGAAAATGCCTGCAAATTCAGTCCTTCAAAATCAGCCCAAGTTAGCTTCAAGAATTCCGGTAATTCCATCCAAATTTTCGTCAAAAACGAAGGAAAAGGCATTCCTGCCAACGATTTACCCTACATCTTCCAACCGTTCTTTAGAGGCGAAAATACCGCATCTTCTAAGGGTTATGGCATTGGTTTATCACTTGTAGAACGCATCATTCAACTTCACAATGGCCAAATCTCCGTGGTTTCCGTGCCAGATTCGTTTACGGAGTTTACGGTGACGTTTCACGTCAGTGGTCAGTAGTCAGTGGACAGTGGAAAGTCGACAGTAGAAATTAGATATAAGTTTATATTCCATAATATATATTGATTTATTTTTTACTGTCGACTGTCAACTGACGACTATCGACTAAATGTTATATAATTTATATTATGTTAAATAGATTGTAAACCACAAGAAAAGGGCCACCTATTTCTAAGCAGCCCTTTCTAAAATTCAATTAGCGACTCTCGTCTTACTTCTCTAACTCAGCTAATTTAGCCTCGTCTTTCAATTCACGATACACTTGCTTCAAGATTTCCTTCAAGTCTTCGTCTTTCTTCACTTTATATCCACGCTCGAAATACGGTAAAGCCTCGTTGTATTTAACCGCTAATTTAGCTTCTAAATCTTTACCAGTCTTCTTGTATTCATTCATATCCATGCCATTTACTTGACGTTTGATTTCAACTGCGTCATTGTAATAATAGGCTCCCATTTGGTATAAAGCATCATAATTGTTTGCATCAACCTCTAATGCCTTCGTATAATAAGTAGGCAGGTTTGTGCGAATTTCCTTCACTTTAGCAGATAATTCATCGATTCTAGCCTTATTAGCAGCCGCATCACCAGCAGCCGCTACAGCAGCAGCTTTCTCGTCTTGAATACCTTTTAATACGTCATTTAAATCCTTCACTTTAGCCTCTAAACTTGCCACTTGTGAATTCACTGAAGCTTTTGCCTTCGGTGTCGTTGCTGTTTTCAACTTCGCTTTTGTACGCTTAACTTCGTCTTGGAAAGCAGAGATTTGATCATTCTGAGCAGACAAACGACGTTCCACTTCTTGAACCTTAGATGATTTATCTTGAATCTTTCTGATCTCATCATTTAAGCCTGAAACCTTGTTTTCGTATAATAAACCTAGGTTTAACCAAGAAATACCATCTTTCGGATCATTCGCAGTGGTTTGAGTTAATTGTGTAATTGCTTGATCGATGCGATTGAAAGCAATTAACATATTGAACTTCTCCCCTTTCAAGTCCTTGTTTGCTGGATAAATAGCAATCGCTTTTTCAATAATACCTAAAGCTTTGTCTTCATCCTTGTTGTTCTTGTAGATTTGAGACAAACCATATAGGATAGCTAGGTCTTTACCACCAATAGACATATATTTTTCGTAAGCTGCTTGAGCAATCTTATCTTCTTGGCATAATTGCGCCGTTACACCAGTGTACATCGCTGTAATAGTGTCATTTGGAGCAACTTCAGAAGCTTTTGCCATGTAGCGTAAAGAGGCTTTATAGTCTTTACCTTGGTATTTCACTACACCCATGTTTAAGAAGGCGTTAGAGAATTTCTTCTCTACCATCATTTGGTCTGCTTCTTTTGCTACAGACCCTTTTTTGCCGTCTTTTGTGTCTAATTTGATAGCTTCGTTTGCGTATTCCAAAGCTTGGAAAGCTGCCTCTGGATTCGTTAAAGCAAATGTTGAATCAGGGAAAGAAGCTAAATCCAAATAAGCTTGAGAACGAGTCAACCATAAACGAGCCTTTGTAGGGGCTTTTTTAACATCTTCGTCAGATTTCTTAATCGCCTCGCTGATGTTCTTCTTTTGTGCATCAACTAACGCTTTTTCTGCTTGGCCAAATGAAGCATTCATCGCCAAAGCCACCGTAAATAGGGATAAAAGTAGTTTTTTCATTGTTTTATTTAATTAAAAAAAAGGCCCGTATTTTCATACGAGCCTGTAAAATTATTCTTCAGTTACTTCTTCAGCAGAAGCCTCAGATGCAGTCTCCTCCCCTCCTTCTGGAGCGTCAGTTACGGCACTAGATGCCTCATCGCCATCCACAAACTAAA
>JBMSJH010000101.1:0-7562 GCA_049418705.1 Aquirufa sp. | reverse complement strand
TAAGTTCGAAATGATTTTGCCAAATGTCTCGGTTTGCACTTGAATCACCAGGATTGGTTCTTGGAAAAAGCTACGCACCACAAATCCATTTTCCTCCTCAATGATTCGGATGATGGAACTAAGGCTGTCGCGGGAACTTTGGAAAGGAATTCGAATAATTCCTCCATTCTTCTGCTCTAAGCCGGATTTGAGTAATAAATTCCCGACAGTTGATTTAGTCAAATAGCCAGAAAACAAGCCCGATGGATTGGTAATGGCAATCAGTTCAACAGTGGAATCGTCAAACCAGGGTAAGCTGGCTAACACATCTTCCTCCTCTTCCATTTGGAAAGTTGAAAAGTGGGATTGAAGGTCAGCTACTGTTTGATCAGGAGAGATAGCCTGCGCCAGAGTTTCTTCGGTAACCAGGCCGATAAACTGCTTTTTCTCCACCACCGCTAAAGCATTGATTCCGTTTGCACGAAGGGTCTTCTGGGTTTTAGACACAGAATCACTCATTCGTAACACCGGTAAATCGTAATTTAGGTGTGATAGAATTAGCATGTTAGATCGGGTTAGTGTTTAACCACTCGGTAACTATTTCGTTGAATTCAGCTGGTCTTTCCATCATGGGAGCGTGGCAGCATTTGTCAATAAATTTCAAGGTCGAACCCGGAATTAATTGGTTGAATTCGTGACCCACTTCGGGTGGGGTAATGGTATCGTTTAATCCCCAAATTAATAGGGTAGGAGCCTTGATGTGAACGATATCTTTGGCCATATTATTACGCTGTGCAGATTTCGCAATCGCGATAATACGCATCACTTTAGGGATACTATTCGTAATTTCAAAAACCTCATCGACTAGTTCCTTGCTAGCCGTCTTGGGGTCGTAAAACGTGTATTCTACGCGTTCTTTAATGTATTCGTAATTGCCTCTTTTCGGATAAGAACCTCCCATGGAGTTTTCGAAAAGCCCTGAGGAACCTGTTAAAATTAATCGCTGAATCTTTTCTGGGTGACGAAGGGTATAAATCAAGGCCACATGTCCGCCCAAAGAATTACCGATTACACTGAATTTATCCAAGCCTTTAAAGTCGACAAAACCTTCAATAAACTCAGTCAAACCCTCACATCCTGCCTCTTTAATGGGCATCTCGTGGATAGGCATTAACGGGATAATCACTCGGTGGCTAGACTTGAAATGATTAATCACTCCAGCCCAATTGCTCAATGCGCCAAATAAACCGTGAAGTAATAAGAGGATTTCGCCTTGTCCTTCGTCGATGTATCGGTACTCTCCTTCTGCCTTAACTAGGTACTCCATTCAGCAATTTTGTATTTATAATGTGCAATTTAACAAAAAGAATGTTAAACAATTTTAATTTTGTAGAGTTTTAAAAAATATAATTTATCTATGAAACCCATCTTACTTGTTGGTGGCGGAATTGCCGGGTTGCAAGCAGCCAATATTTTACATGATAACCACAGAGACTTCATTTTGTTTGAGAAGGAAGCTCAGGTGGGTGGGCGTGTTTGCTCAGTCCAAAAAGATGGATTTATTTTAGACCGCGGATTTCAAGTATTACAAACCTCCTATCCTGAAGTACAACGTTCCTTGGATTTAAAGGCGCTTGATTTGAAGTATTTTGAATCGGGTGCTATGGTACAGGATCAGGTTTTTTACAATCCTTTGCGGAAGCCGTTTGAGTTGTTTAGTTCAGATCTGCTCAGCATTCAGGATGTTTTTTCGCTGACTAGAATCTGGTTGAAGCTTCAAGGCAAGGTGGCTCCTTTAGATGGAAAGACTCAAACTACCCAGGAATTAATCGATTCTTTTTCGTTCTCAGAGCGATTTAAAAATGCGTTTTTGATTCCCTTTTTTCAAGGTATTTTCCTGCAAGAAAAGCTAAGCCAGCCGGCCTCTCTTTTTTACTATTATTTAGATCAGTTTTTGTCGGGTGATGCGGCGATACCTGCGAAAGGAATACAGGCGATTCCGGATCAAATGGCCGCACGTTTGCCGCAAGATTCGATCAGATTGAACCAAGAAATCATAAAGGTGGACGCCACGAGCATCACACTTAGAACAGGAGAAAAGATCGAAGGCGAGGCGGTTATATTAGCGGTGGATTTACCCGTTGCTGCGCGATTGCTAGGGCAAAAAACGCCATCGACATTGGCCTCTAAAACCTATTATTTTTCAGCCAAAAAATCAAATCCTCAGCCGGCCTTATTAAGACTTGTGGGCGAGGAGCATTTATTGCATTATACCTGTTTAACGGACATTAACCCCGCTTTTGCGCCTAAAGGCAAAGCCTTGTATTCAGCGACTACGCTACACACTAGTTCGGAAAAGGAAGTGAAAGAAGCGCTGGAAAAGCAATTATCAGGTCAGAAACTAAGTACAGTAATGAGCTTCGATATTCCGCATTCTTTGCAATTAGTGGATGACTATGAGGCGGTCAGAAATGCGGCGAAAGGAATCGTTTTAGCCGGGGATTATATAGAGTTTCCGTCCTTACAAGGTGCCTTAGTCTCAGGCAGAAAAGCAGCCGAAGAAGTTTTAGCTAAATCCTGATTTTCATCAGCGAAATGTATGTTTGATTTTTCTTACCTTTGTGAGGTTAATCAAGCCCTACATGAAAAAAATTATTCTTCTTTTCGCCGTGTTGTTCGCAGCGTCTTGTTCCACTTCGAACAAAGACTACCAAAAAGCAGCTGCTAATCCGGAATTTCTGATTCGTGCCGAAGTCATGTTGACTGAAAGTATCATTCACGACATTTTCGCACCTCCCGTTTCTTCTCGTATTTACATGTATGCCAGCATTGCAGGCTACGAAGCGGCGATTCATGGAGAAAAGGGCTATAAGTCTTTAGTAGGCCAAATCAATGGTTTTGAAAAAGTCGCTCAACCTGAAAAAGGTAAGGAATATTGTTATCCCTTAGCTTCGACTCGAGCCTTCTTAACGGTGGGTAAGAAGTTGACTTTTGCACAAGAATTATACGAGGAGTTTGACAAGAAATTAGAGGAAGATTATAGAGCTACCGGTATTCCGGATGATGTTTATGAGCGTTCCATCGCTTTAGGGGATTCGATCGCGGAATCCGTTTTTAAATATTCAACAAAAGATAATTACAAGCAGACCCGTGGTTTCCGTTTTACGGTAACAAACGAACCAGGAACTTGGACGCCTACACCACCGGCCTACATGGATGCGGTGGAGCCTTTTTGGACAAAGATTCGCCCTGTAGGTCTAGATTCATCGGCTCAATTTCAGGCGCCTATTCCAGCTAAATTTGATTTAACACCAGGTACTCCTTATTACAAAGAGGTGATGGAGTCGTATAATACCGTGAAGAATTTAACCAATGAACAGCGGGATATTGCGAATTTCTGGGATTGCAATCCCTTTAAAATGAATATCACAGGACATGCGATGTTTGCAACGAAGAAAATGTCTCCAGGAGGCCACTGGATGGGCATTGTAGGACAGGTTTCTCGTCAATTGAAGAAGTCACACGTGCAAGTAGCTGAAGCTTTTGTGCTGACATCGATGTCCATTTTCGATGGGTTTATTTCGTGCTGGGATGAGAAATACCGTTCGGTAAGAATTCGTCCAGAGACGGTCATTAACAACAGTATTGATAAAAAATGGATACCGATTTTACAGACGCCTCCATTCCCGGAATACACCTCTGGACATAGTACTATTTCAAGTGCGGCGGCTACGGTATTGACGAAATTGTATGGGGATAATGTGGCCTTTAATGACTCAACAGAAATTCCATATGGCTTACCGCCGCGTAAATTTACGTCCTTTAAGCAAGCCTCAGATGAGGCTTCTGTAAGTCGTTTGTATGGGGGGATTCACTTCCGTCCCGCGCTCGATCAAGGGGTGATTCAAGGCGATAAAGTGGCGCAACATTTGCTAAAAAAAGTGAAAACACACTAATGAAAAATGACATCACTTCGAAGGCTGATATTAAAACATTTGTAGATGCATTTTATGCTAAAATGCCCTCAGATGATTTAGTTGGCAAAGTTTTCATCGAAGTGATGCACGTGGATTTTTCGACACATCTCCCTAAAATGTATGATTTTTGGGAGATGTTGTTGTTTCAGGGGACATCCTATCAAGGAGCCCCTATGAGGCCGCATTTACAGATCAATCAAATCCATCCCATTACGCCGGCTCATTTCGATCGTTGGTTAGAAATGTTTAGAGCGACTTTGAGAGATTTGTTTGAAGGACCTAAGACAGAAGAGGCCATAACGAAGGCAGAAAACATCGCTGCTACTTGGGCCTATAAATTGGATTATTTAACGAAACACCCTGCTTAATATGATCGTATCTACACCGGGTCGCATCTGTCTTTTTGGCGAACATCAAGATTACCTTGGTTTACCGGTGATTGCGGCGGCTATTTCGAAGCGTATTCAAATCGAAGGGGATTTCAGAGAAGATAATGTGGTGCATTTTTCTTTGCCTGATGTGGGAGCTGAAGAAACATTCGAGCTAATTTATCCATTAGATTACACGAAAGAACGTGACTATTTTAAGAGTGTATTGAATGTATTGCACCGAAAGGGACATGTCTTAAATAGAGGTTTAAATCTGAAAGTAAGTGGCAATATTCCCATCAATTCTGGTACGTCCAGCTCCTCTGCCTTGCTCGTTTCATGGGTTAATTTTTTGAATAAAATTTACGATTTAGGCTATTCCCAAAAACAAGTGGGTGAGATCACGTATGAAGCCGAGGTTTTAGAATTTTCTGAGCCTGGGGGAATGATGGATCAATATTCGACGGCGGTGGGTAATGTGATTTATTTAGCGAGTGTACCTGAAATTCACATTGAAACCTATGCGAGAGAATTGGGAACCTTTGTGTTAGGGGATTCGATGGAGCCGAAGGATACCTTGGGAATTTTAAGTCATGTGAAGTTTGGGATGCTTGGAGGAATGAAAAAGATTCAGGCAAAATATCCGGATTTTGATTTAGCAACGGAAACGAACCCAGAACAGTATAGAGAATTATTGACAGAGGATGAGTGGGTGCTTTTGCAATCGAATAGTAGTGATCGAGATTTGCTTTTAGAGGCAAAGGCAATGTTTGAGGGAAAAAACCCTTGGTCTGATGAAAAATTAGGTTCTTTATTAAACGAACATCAAGTAAATTTGCGGGATCACAAGCGAATCTCTACTCCCAAAATCAATCGAATGATAGAGGCGGCTTTGGAGGCAGGAGCTTTGGGAGCCAAAATAAATGGATCAGGTGGCGGCGGTTGTATGTTTGCCTATGCCCCTAAGAATCCAGAAAAGGTAGTCGCAGCCATCGAAAAAGAGGGTGGAAAGGCCTACATTATAACAGTAGATAAAGGAACAACGAAAATAATATGAAGAAGAGATTATTGATTTTAGCGGGTGGTATGGCCTCTCGTATGAAGAAAGCATTAGCTGAGGAGAACAGTGATTTAGACCCAAAATTAGTTGCGCAAGCGAATGCGGTGACGAAAGGGATGATCCAAGTGGGAAAGAATGGCAAGACCTTGATTGATTATCAATTATACAATGCACACCTAGCGGGAATCGAAGAGGTGATGTTATTATTACACCCTACAGATACAGTTTCTCAAGAATATTGTGAGTCATTAATGGCGAAAGATGCTACTTGGGGAATGAAAATTGTATTTGCTCGTCAGCAAATCGCGGCAGATCGCGAAAAGCCGGCAGGAACAGCAGATGCAGTTTACCAGGCTTTATCTCAACATGCGGATTGGCAGACAGGTCGTGTGATTGTATGTAATTCAGATAATTTGTATTCGGTAAATGCGTTGAAAACGCTTTGGGCATCAGAAGTTCCTCAGGCTTTGATTTCGTATCACCGCGATAGTTTGTTATATCCAGCTGAACGTATTTCGGCTTTTGCTTTGATTCGTACGGATGAAGAAGGCTATTTATTAGAGATTATTGAGAAGCCAACGAAGGAGCAGGCAGATGAATTAATGGCGAAGCAAGGTCGTTTAGGGGTGAGTATGAACGTTTTCGTTTTTGAGGCGAGCACTTTCTTACCTTATTTAGCGAAGACACCTTTCCATCCAGTTCGGAACGAAAAGGAATTGCCTACATCGGTGGTGATGTTTGGTGAAGGGGAGGGCAAAGGATTCTTTGCGATTCCTTTAGCTGAGAATGTGCCTGATTTAACTTCTAAAGAGGATATTCTAGTAATGCAGAAATATTTAGAAGAAACCTATGGCGATTTTTAAAAGCTAACTAGTAAATTGGGAGTGATAACCTATTCACTCTATGACTTTATTCATTGTAATTGCAAGCCTTGGCCTTTTAGTACTGTTAATCACGTACTGGAAGGTCAATTCTTTTATAGCCTTTTTACTTGTTAGCCTATTTGCGGGTGTTTGCCTCGGTCTGCCTTTACCAGATATCGCAAAATCCATCCAAAAAGGATTAGGTGATACCCTCGGTTCCTTAGTCGTTATCCTCGTTCTAGGTGCAATGCTGGGGAAATTAGTGGCGTCTTCCGGAGCTGCGAAGCAGATTTCAGGTACTTTGATTGATTTATTTGGTCTAAAGAATATCACCTGGGGTCTGATGCTTACAGGATTCGTCATCGGAATTCCTTTATTTTATAATGTGGGGTTTGTCTTGATGATTCCCTTGATTTTCTCCCTGGTACATCAATACAAGATTCCTCCTTTGATGGCTGGCGTTCCGATGATGGCTTCTTTATCGGTGGCGCACGGATTTTTGCCGCCTCATCCTTCTCCAGCGGCATTAGTAGCGCAGTTTCACGCGAATATGGGGGAGACTTTGATGTTAGGCATCATTGTTGCGATCCCGGCGATTATTTTAGCAGGTCCTATTTTTGCCAAAACTTTGGCCCATCTCCCCATCAAACCACTCAAAGCCTTTGCTGCCGCAGAAATCGATGAAGCGAACCTGCCTAGCAAAACGGCTAGTTTCGTGGCTGCCTTGTTCCCGGTATTCCTATTAGTAGGTACGACCATCGCGGAAGTTCAATTACCAGATTCCCCTCTGGTTAAATTAATTGCTGATCCAGCGATGGTGATGCTTGTGGCAATCATTGTAGCTACTTATGTCTTAGGGATAAGAATGGGGAAGAAAATCGAGGAGGTGATGAACGTATATGGCGAAGCAGTGAAAGATGTGGCGATGATTCTATTGATCATTGCGGGTGCGGGAACGTTGAAAGAAATTTTATTGGTTTCTGGGGTTAGCAAGGAGATTGCGAACTATTTAGGCGGACTTCCTATCCATCCTTTGGTATTAGGTTGGATGATGGCGGCGATTATTCGCGTTTGTTTGGGTTCTGCGACCATCGCGGGGCTTACTGCAGCGGGTATGATTTATCCATTAGTAGCTTCTGGTTCAGTAAACGCTAACTTAATGGTTTTGAGCATCGGTGCTGGTAGTCTAATGTTCTCTCACGTGAATGATACGGGCTTTTGGCTATTCAAAGAATACTTTAATCTCACGGTAAAGGAAACTTTAAGATCTTGGTCTTTGATGGAGACCATTGTGTCTGTAACGGGTTTGGCTGGT
>JBMSJH010000100.1:0-7650 GCA_049418705.1 Aquirufa sp. | reverse complement strand
TTATTGAATGAATTGAGCTCTTATGTGGATGTTTTTTAGGTCGCTGGCTCGGCACTTGAGAAAATCCAAAGCATCCCGGCTGACACTTCGGCCGCTAAAGTGAAGGGTTCTGCAGACATCCATCTCTCCCCAAATGGCAAATGGTTATTAGCCTCTAACCGTATTTCGAGCAATCAAGTGGTAGTCTTCAAAGTAGGAAAAGACGGGAAATTAACCCGGGTATTCCACCAAAATGTAGCCAAAATCCCCCGCAATTTCACTTTCGATCCATCAGGTAAAATAATCTTGGTGGCTAGCCAGGAAGAGGACCGCGTGCAGGTATTTTCGTTCGATGACGCGACGGGTTCGATGCAGGATTTGCATCAAGACATTGCTGTTAAATCCCCTGTTAGCTTGCTAATTCGCTAATCGCTTTGACTAAAACGTCGAGCTCTTTCAGCGTGGTGAAGACATTAGGCGTGATTCTGCAGCCGTGTACATTTCCTCCATCGATCGCGACGGTGTAGATTTTGTATTCTTTCAACAAGCGTTCCGCTAAAACTGACGGTTTAATTCCTTCGATTCCCACGTTTGCTATCGCACAAGATTTCGTGGGATCCGCTGGATGGTGCAATCGAACGCGGGGAATGGAGCGAACCTTGGTGGTCCAATAATTTTGCAAGAAACGTAGGCGTGCTTCCTTCCGAGCTGGGCCTAGCTTTTCATAAAAATCAATCGCATCATCGACCGCTAAGTCCGTGTGCACGGGAATCGTCCCTACATGATTTAAATGCCGAATATCCGTCAAAGGAACACCCTCCTCCGCAATCAGCGGCCAGATTTGGGCAATCTTTTCCTTGCGAACATGCAAGATTCCTACACCTAGAGGAACGGCCAGCCACTTGTGCAAACTCGCTCCATAGTAATCGCAATTCAAATCTGAAATTTTGAATTGAATTTGAGCGACCGCGTGGGCTCCGTCCACCATCACTTCCACCCCACGGGCGTGTGCCATGTCACAGATTTTGCGGATGGGGTTGATTTGGCCGGTAACATTGACTAGGTGACAAACCATGATGAGCTTGGTTTTGTCGGTGATGGCTTTGGCATATAAATCCACAATCTCCTCATCTGAGGCCGGGTTATTAGGTAGGGAAATGACTTTCAAAACGATCCCCTGACGGCGAGCCACCTGCTTGAACATGTCTTGCATGGCTCCATAATCTTGAATGGCAAAAATGGCCTCATCCCCGGCCTTCCAGGGAAAACCGCTGATGATAGTGTCTAATGATTCGGTGGTATTTCGGGTCAGAACGAGGGTATCCTCTGGACAACCGACCAAACGAGCGACGCGAGCGGCGATGCGTTTCTTATTTTCAAACTGCACGGTGCGCATATAATAGGCGCCCTGCAAATTTACTTCTCTGATATGCTGAATGTACTTTTCCAAAGTGGCCTGCGGCGTAATATTATAGTAGCCATTTTCCAGGTTAATAAAGTCTGGTTTCAGGCGATAGCCAGCCCGGATGCCCTCCCAAAAATCTTCGTCTGAAGCGAGTGAGGTGGAGGTTTGGGTTTTGGCATACGAAAACCAAGGAGCCGAAACCCCTAAAAGTGTGCAGGCTTTAAGGAAAGTGCGTTTATTCATGTGAGAAAATTAGCAAAAAAATCACATTTTGCCCTTGAATAATGAAGATTGTGTTTAAATTTGTTTTCTGCCTCATTTTAGGCGATTACCTAGAACAATTTAACATAAAACTCATGATGAAAAGAAGAGATGCCATCTCTCAAATCGCGTTGTTATTAGGGGGTGCTTTCACAGCTCCTACACTAATGGCCATGGATGTGAGAAAAGGCAATAGCTCCATCGTTGCAGCGGATTTCAGTTTAACTGATGCGCAACGTCAAATCGTCTCAGCTGTCGCTGAACATATTATTCCAAGAACGTCTACGCCAGGTGCAATCGATGCAGGTGTTCCCGCTTTCATCGAGCTGATGTTAAAAGATTGCTACAAAAAACCAGAACACAACAGCTTCTTAAAGGGCGTGAACGACTTAGCGAAAGCTAATTTCTTAGCACAACCAGCGGCTGGTCAAGTGGCGATGTTGACTTTATTAGAATCAAACACAAAAGATTTAATGAGAAGCTATTCTCAGAAGAAGATCAAAGTGGGTGATAACATCGACAAAGACACGTTAGAGGGTGCTAATGGCGTTCCATTCTGGAGATTAATGAAAGAATTAACGCTTTTAGGCTACTATACTTCGGAGAAAGGAATTCAAGCTTCCTTCGTTTACGAGCCAGTTCCTGGCAAATTTGAGTTGATTACGGATATGAAGCCGACTCAAAAATCTTTCGTGTATTAATCTGATAAATTAGAAAAGAAATGAATCTGAATATAGATGCAATTAAAGGCCAAACATTTGACGCAATCGTCATCGGATCAGGTATCTCCGGAGGTTGGGCTGCAAAAGAATTAACAGAAAAAGGCTTAAAAGTAGCCGTTTTAGAGCGTGGTCGCGAGATCAAGCACATCGAAGGATACGAAACAGCGATGAAAAACCCTTGGGAGTTTGATCACCGTGGTCGTCCTACGAATATGGCGGCGGAAGAATATTGGGCAGGTATGCGTACAGGCTATACGCCGGCTGAAGAGCACCGCTATTTGTTCGAAAACGATAAGCAAAATCCTTACATCGAGAAAAAGGGTGGATTCGATTGGATCCGTGCTTACCACACAGGTGGAAAGTCCTTGTTATGGGGTCGCCAAACCTACCGTTGGAACCGCGAGGATTTCTTAGCAAACGAAAAAGAGGGCATCGGAACTCCTTGGCCTATTGGCTATGATGATTTAGCTCCTTGGTATTCGTATGTAGAGAAATTCGCTGGTATTTCTGGTCAAGCAGAAGGCTTAGACGTGTTACCGGATTCAGATTTCTTACCTGCGATGCAGATGACTGCTCCAGAGGTTCACTTCAAAAATGCCGTAAACAAGAAATTAGGTCGTCCAGTGACGGTAGGTCGTGTAGCTCACTTGACTAAGCCAGGCAAGCATCACACAGATTTAGGTCGTTCTTCTTGTAACTACCGTAACAAGTGTATGCGTGGTTGCCCTTACGGCGCTTACTTCTCGTCACTTTCTGCGACTTTACCTGCAGCGATGCGTACAGGTCGTTTAACGATGGTTCACAATGCAATCGCCGCTGAAATCATTTATGATGAGGCTACGCAGAAGGCCAAAGGTGTTCGTGTCATCGACCAAAACACCATGGAGTCGAAAGAGTATTTCGCAAAAATCATCTTCGTAAACGCTGGTGCAATCGGTTCTACATCGATCTTAATGAACTCGAAGTCTAACCGTTACCAAACAGGTTTAGGTAATGATTCAGATCAATTAGGCCGTAACATCATGGACCACCACTTAGGTGCGGGTGCAAGTGCAACGATCGAAGGTTTTGAAAAAGATTATATGTTCGGAAATCGTCCGAATGGTTTATATATTCCTCGTTTCCAAAACTGGGGCAAAGACAAGCGTTCTTATTCACGTGGTTTCGGATACCAAGGTGGCGCAAGCCGCGAGGGTTGGGGCCGTGGCGTAGGAGCGGATGGCTTCGGTGCTGAGTTCAAAGAGAGCTTAACACACCCAGGACAATGGACGGTAGGTTTTGGTGGTTTTGGAGAAATTCTTCCAAACCCAGAGAACCGTTTCGTTTTAGGTGCACAAAAAGATAAGTGGGGTTTACCAGTATTGGAATTCTCTGCAGAATTTGGCCAAAACGAATTAAGAATGCGTGAAGACATGATGAACGAGGCGGCTACAATGTTAGAGGCGGCTGGTTTCAAAAACATCAACGCATACAACAAGCAAGATACGCACATCGGTTTGGGTATCCACGAAATGGGTACTGCACGTATGGGTACTTCCGTGAAGAACTCAATCGTGAACAAGCACAACCAAGTACACGAGGTGAAAAACGTATTCATGACAGACGGTGCAGTAATGGCGTCAGCTTCTTGCGTGAATCCATCATTGACGTACATGGCGATGACAGCTCGTGCAGCTGACTTTGCGGTTAGTGAGTTGAAGAAGAGAAATTTGTAGTTCGCTTTGCGAACAGTAGACAGTGGTCAGTGGCCAGTTGTCAGTAAATAAAAATGGGTGGCAGGTTCTGTCGCCCATTTTTTGTGTTATCGGCGCGGTACGCCGTAGTCGTCACTAGAGGTGACTTAGTCGACTTCGTCTTAGTCATCGCTTTGCGAATTAGTCAATAGGTCGAATTAAGGTACTATTGTGTAAATAAGCGAGAAGTATGGAGGGAGGTTTTCAGGTATTGACAGAAAGTGTCAATTCACAGTAGACAGTGGACAGTGGACAGTGGACAGAAAGAAGTTTTAGTCAGAGTTAAACTACTCATCAATTTCATCCTACCTGATTACTGACTACCGTCCACTGGCTACTAATTTTTAAGAATTAAAAATTGCTCTCATCACAAAATAAAGAACCGAAGGACACATCAAGCAACCCAGCCCCGTGTAAAACGTCGCGGTCATTGCTCCGTAAGGGACTAATTTAGGATCTGTGGCAGCGAGACCTGCAGCGGTACCGCTGGTAGTTCCCATTAATCCGCCAAAAATCATCGCCGATTGTGGTGTCTTCAAACCGATATAAGGGGCGATTAAAGGGGTTCCGATGGTTACTAATATGGATTTTACGACTCCGGCTGCGATGCTAATCGCGATGATATCTGAGCTTGCGCCTAGGGCAGTTCCCGTTACTGGACCTACTACGAAGGTGCAGGCACCGGCGCCGATAGTGGTGAGGCTTTCGGCATCCGTGATTCCTAGAGCATAGGCTATGATTACACCTGATAAAAAGGAGATGATGACGCCAAGAAACAGAGATAAAACTCCAATGGGGCCTGTCTTTTTGATGATGGCGAAGCTAGCGCCCATCGCGGTAGAGACGATGGCGAAGTCACGGAAAACGGGGCCGCCCATTTGGTCAAAACCGGAGAATCCGGGAAGGTCGGCGATGCCTTTTTTGCCCAGGGTTTCAAGGCCGGCGAAATAAGCTAAAACCAAACCCATAAAGATGGAGATGGCGGAGCCGGGGATTTTGCCGCGGGTGAGGGTTTTGGAGATGCCTTCGGAGAAATACATGATGATTCCGGTAACGAGGAAAGCGAAGACTAGGCCGTTTTTGTCGAGAAAGGTGATGATGTATTCCATTAGTCTTTGGGCGCTAGTTTAGATAATAAGGGCATCAAGGCGAGGCAGGCGATAACGGGGATTATCCCTGCTAGAAGGGCTAAGAGGCCGTTAGAGAAGGCGACGCGGACGTTTTGGACGGAGGACATAGCCACGATGATGGGTATGTACATTTTAGACCAAAAGGTTATTCCTTCGCCCATTTCGAGGTGGAAGAGGCCGCGTTTTTCGAGCTCATTTTGGGATAAAATAAGGAAAAGCATCGCGAATCCGACACCTCCTACGTTCGCTTGGATTCCCAAGAGACGACCGAGGGTTTCCCCTAGGATTTGGCCTGCAACGAAACAGGCGGCTAATAAGGCAACTCCGCGTAACAGCATATTAGTTTTTGATTAGGTTAACGACATCTTTTTTCGTCACTTTTCCCATCGCGTTGCGAGGCAATTCTGCCAAACGATGGTAAGCTCTTGGGGTTTTATAGGCAGGCATTTGTTCGCGCATCCAGGCGTTTAATGCTTTCGTATCGAAGTCATCTTTACATACGATGGCGGCGCTTACGAGTTCGCCCCATTCGTCATTTTCAACTCCTACGACGCAGCAATCGTCGATTCCTGGGTAGGTGCGAAGGACTTCTTCGATTTCCAAAGCAGAAATTTTATAGCCTCCTGACTTAATAATGTCGACGGAGTTTCGGCCCAAAATCCGGTAACCGCCCAGCTCGTCCATTGTAGCGATGTCACCTGTTTTGAAGAAACCATCCTTCGTAAAAGACTCCGCCGTAGATTCTGGTTTTTGCCAGTATTCAGAGAAGACGTTCGCTCCTTTGACCTGAATCTCTCCTATTTCCGTACCCGGAATGACATTATCTTGCTCATCCGCTAAACGCACTTGAACCCCCGGAAGTGGATATCCGACATGCCCAGGCACGCGAGGGCCATCGTAAGGATTGCTGAGTGCCATCCCGATTTCGGTCATCCCATAACGCTCCAAAAGGCTGTGCTCACTAATCGTCTTCCAGCGCTCCATCACGGAAACGGGAAGCGCGGCAGAACCGGAAATCATGAGTCTGAATTTGGACATGATGCGGGTCATCTCTTTTTGGTCTACCTCTGCCAAAGATTCCCAATACGTAATCAACTTATAATAGATCGTAGGCACGGCCATGAAGACATTCAACTTGCCTTCTTTGAAAATATCGAACAAGGCTTCCGCCGAAAAACTAGGCAAAAACTGGCAGGTCGCCCCCGCCCAAAGCGAGCAAGAAACAATATTAATCACCCCGTGGATGTGGTGGAGGGGCAAAATGCAAATCGAATAATCCGCAGAACTCCAACGCCAGGCATCGATCAAAGTCGAAATTTGGGCATTCAAATTCGCGTGAGTGGAGACCACCCCTTTGGGCAAATTCGTCGTGCCTGAAGTGTAAAGCATCATGGCGCGGCGGGAAGAGGGGAAAATAGGAAGTGGACGGTCGTCGGTAGTCAGTGGACAGTCGTCAGTGATCAGTAAACGGAGGTTGAGCTCCTCGCACAAAGGCTTCAAAAGGCCCTCAAATTCTGGGGAAACGACCACAATGCTTGAGCCAGAATTTTCAATCGTATAGCGCAAGGAAGGCAGTGGATACGTCAAACACAAAGGAACGGCCACACCACCGGCCCGCCAAATTCCCCACTGCACCCGCACATAATCAAATCCAGGGTTCACCATGTAGGCAATGCGGGCTTCATTTAAGTCATTTTTGCCGCCTAAAAGTGAATGGGCAAAGGCCTGAGAGGCATCTAATAACTGGGTGTATTTATATTCAACGCCATCTGAAATAATGGCTGTTTTTTCCAGGTGCTTTTCGGCCTGGGCAAAAATCGAGATCATAGGTTGATAATAGGTTTTAGTAAATATAGGGAAAGAATTGTAAATGGTGAATGGTAAGTGGTAAATGGTGAATGACGGGAATAATGGTAAGTGGTGAATGATTCCCTTTACATATTACTCTTTGAAGGTACGCCGCAGGCGCTCATTTACCATTTACCACTTACCATTCACCATCCTTCTCTCTACTCTATACTCTCTACTCTTCTTTGAACTTTGCTCTTTGAATTTCGCTAAAGCGTGATATAATGTATCTCCCCCTTCAAATCCTTCAGCAGCTTTTTTGTTCTTTCGGGTCTGGCGTCGGTGATGAAGACTTGGCCGAAGTGTTCTTCTGCCATCATTTGGACCAAACGCTGGATGCGGCGGTCGTCAAGTTTGTCGAAGATGTCGTCGAGGAGTAAGAGTGGTTTGCGGGGTTTTGCCGCGACAAGGGAGTCGAATTGAGCTAGTTTGAGGGCGACGACAAAGGATTTTTGTTGGCCTTGGGAGCCAAATTTACGTAAAGAGTAGTCGTTGATTTTAAAATCAAATTCATCTCGATGAATTCCGATGGATGTCCGCTGCGCGGACAAATCCAGCGGTTCCGGGGGGCC
>JBMSJH010000099.1:0-7714 GCA_049418705.1 Aquirufa sp. | reverse complement strand
GGTATAGGTAGTGATTTCCCCAAAGGAAGGCAGTCAGATTACGTGCTAAGTAACTTTTCTAACGCAGAATTAGAGACCATTCCCTTTATTTTGGACAAAACCGCGGAGATAATTGAATCATTCTGCGTTGAAGGACTCACCAAAACAATGAACAAATACAACCAATGATTGTACTTTTTAAAGAATATTTGAATTTTTCCGTAATTTTTAAATAAGAATTATTCAAATGTATTGAAATAATTAGCCAAATATTATTCCGAATTATTTAAAATAACCTATTAATAATTCTGAATTTTACATAATAAAAAGAATTTTCAGAAAAATTAATCCCAAAATAGACTAAAATAAAGTTTTGCCATATTAAAAAAATGCAATAATTTTGCATCGTTGATTTAGATAATAAATATAACAAAAATATGAAGAAGACATTATTATTAGCTAGCTGTTTAATTGGATTAAACCTAGTTGCGGTTGCAGGAGAAGAAGCACGTTCATTTAATCGTTCAAACGATTTATCAGTAAAAACAGAAACATTGTCAGAAGTAATCACTTCGTTGATTCGCAAAGATGCTCAAGTGAAGAGCGCAAGCGCAGCAACATTGACTATATCGATTTTAGAAGATTTCCAAAACAACAATACATCTTACCTAAAAGTAACTGAATCAGAAAAAGCGGTTTTCAACCAGACCATTAAAACTATTTCTGAGCAAGGACAAAATTTTTCAGATGTTAAGACGTTAAACTGGATCAAAGAAATTAATCAAGCAGCGAAAAAGATCAACCTAGTTTGGTCAATTGTTAGCGCTGAGCCCGTTATCGACACTAATTTTGATAACAGTTCAGAACAACAAGAGCACTTGATTGTTATGTTATAATTAGATTGTTAGTAGTTTTCATAGTTAAATAGGTTTAGAGGTAATCAAAAAAGGTGAAGTTTTTAACTTCACCTTTTTTTTATATTTTTTTTTGCACTAATCTTATAAAATATCCGCCAAAGCATTATATTTGTATAAATTTTCATAGTTAAATAGGTTTAGAGGTTAAACAAATAAGGCCAGAAGTTTCTTCTGACCTTATTTTTATTTTATACCTAGTCTATTTTGGAGCTTAATTCACAGTTCCTCCGTTCCAGATTTGCTTATTCGGCTGCACTAAAGCTAGACTTCCATCCGCATCCTCAGCCATTAGAATCATCCCCTCACTCTCTATCCCCATCATTTTACGTGGCGCTAGATTAGCTAAAAAGGTTACTTGTTTACCTACAAGATCCTCTGGAGCAAAATGTTCTGCAATACCAGACAAGATCGTACGTGTCACAAATCCATCATTTACCTGAAGCTTCAAAAGCTTCTTGCTCTTTTCCATCTTCTCTGCTGCGACAATTTCGCCTATGCGAATGTCCATTTTGGCAAAATCATCAAAGGCTACCGTTTCTTTCAAAGCAGGCACCGATTTCGAAGCTAATTCCATCTGAGCTTTTGTTTGGGTTAATTTATCCACTTGCTTTTGCACCTCCTCGTCCTCAATCTTTTCAAATAACAATCCTGGATTCTGCAAGGCAGTTCCAGCAGAGATTACCTCGAAATTACCTAAACTAGACCATTCAAAAGAAGTCATTCCTAAAGCAGAACGCAATTTGTGAGCACTAAATGGAATAAAAGGTTCAAGTGCAATACTCGCTTGGGCCACTAATTGAACCGCGTAATTCAACACCGTTCCAGCCTTCGCTGTATCCTCTTTCATGATCTTCCAAGGCTCTGCTTCTGCTAAATACTTATTACCCAAACGAGCAATTTCCATCGCTAAAACAAGCGCATCACGGAACTTGTAATTTTCTAAAGCAGCTTCCAATTTAGCTGGAATATCTGCCACAGCGGCCATTAAATCAGCCTCTAAACCAGTTCCTTCTAACTTAGGAGGAACTACTGAATGAAAGTTCTTATCGATTAACACAAAGGCCCGATTCACGAAATTGCCTAGGATGGCTACTAATTCAGAGTTGTTTTTGGTCTGAAAATCAGCCCAGGTAAAATCGGCATCCTTCGTTTCAGGACTCGAAGCCGTTAATGCATAACGCAAAACGTCTTGCTTTCCAGGGAAATCCACTAAATATTCATGCAACCAAACCGCCCAATTACGTGAGGTCGAAATCTTATCACCTTCCAGGTTCATAAACTCATTTGCAGGCACCTGATCCGCTAATTGATAGCCGCCGTGTGCCATACACATCGCCGGGAAGATCAAGCAATGGAAGACGATATTATCTTTTCCAATAAAATGAACAATCCGGCTATCTTTCGCTTTCCAATAGGTCTCCCACTCGGGCGTTAATTGCTTCGTCATGGAGACATAGCCGATAGGGGCATCAAACCATACATAAAGCACTTTCCCCTCCGTATCCGGCAAAGGAATATCACACCCCAGTTTAAATCACGCGTCATCGCGCGAGGTTTCAAGCCTTCCTGCAACCAAGATTTCACTTGACCCGTCACATTTGACTTCCATTCTGGATGTGAAGCGATGTATTTTTCTAATTCTGGTTGCCATTGATCTAAGGGCAGGAACCAGTTTTTGGTAGGCTTTAAAACGGGCTTAGAACCACTCAATGCTGATTTTGGATTAACTAATTCAGTAGGCGAAAGTGTCGTTCCGCACTTTTCGCATTGATCACCATAGGCACCAGGCTGCTTACAAGAAGGACAATCACCCGTGATGTAGCGATCCGCTAAGAATTGTTTAGCCTCTTCATCATAGAATTGCTCTGTCACTTCCTCCACAAACTTCCCTTCATTGTATAATTTCAGGAAGAATTCTTGCGAAACTTCATGATGAACAGGATCGGATGTTCGACCGTAAATATCAAAGGATATACCAAATTGCTCGAAAGAGTCTTTGATTTCTTTGTAGTAATAATCAACGACTTGTTGTGGAGTTTTACCCTCTTTAGCGGCCTTAATGGTAATAGGCACGCCGTGTTCATCTGTACCAGACACAAAAATCACATCCTTCTTTTGAAGGCGTAAATACCGAACATAGATATCTGCTGGCAGGTAACAACCTGCTAAGTGACCGATGTGAATAGGCCCGTTCGCATAAATTAACGCTGCAGTAACCGTAGTCCGTGAAAAGTCTGACATAATTTTCTTTAAGATGAAAGCACAAAAATAGGCAAAAACATTCATTGAAATAATCGATTCAGCTATTGCGCATCAAAAAAATATTACTATCTTTGCACACAATTTAAAAAAACAGACAAAAGAAAATGTTAATTATTTCGATAAAAGAGAACGAATCAATTGATAAGGCTTTAAAGCGCTTCAAGAAGAAATTTGAAAAAACAGGTGTAGTAAAAGAACTACGTAGAAGATCTGCTTTCGAAAAACCTTCTGTAGGTCGTCGTAAAGAAATGATTCGTGCTGCTTACAAGCAAATCACTTACGGAAATATTAATAACTAATTTCCTATACATTCTTTAAAGGAATTGACTAATTTCGATGATGAATCGTGAATTAGTCAATTTTTTTTTGGACCACCTGTCCATCGAAAGGCGCCTCAGTTCGCACACGATTACCTCCTACTCTACTGACTTAGAGCAATTTACCGCTTTTGTAAATCCCACAGAACTCCAGCAGGTTCAAGCCATGGATGTCCGGAAATGGCTCATCAGTTTATCCGATGATAGCATCCAAAACCGAAGCATTAACCGCAAATTAGCTACGCTTCGGACCTTCTATAAATACCTTTTACGAACAGGAAAAATCACCGAAAATCCGATGGCTTCCATTCGGATGGTGAAAACCACGAAGAAAATCCCCCATTTCGTCCGAGAATCCGAGATGGAGACCCTCGTAGAGAACCGGGTAATCGCCACTAATTTCAGTGAAGCGCGCGACGAACTCATCCTATTTTTATTGTATGGAACCGGCATTCGACTCGCTGAACTCATCTCCTTGCAAAACTCACAAGTCAATTTAGCGGCTAAAACGATCCGCGTCATCGGAAAACGAAATAAGGAAAGGGTCATTCCTATACCTAGGCTACTCATTGACTTAATAGCGACTTATCGCAGCTTCTGCACGATAGAACACCCTCATTTATTGCTAACAGATAAAGGAGAGCCTCTTTACCCGATGTTTGTACAACGATTAGTGAAGAAAAATCTAGGGGAATTCAGCCAGCTGGAGAAACTATCTCCGCACGTGTTGCGCCATACCTATGCGACGCACCTGTTGAATAGAGGCGCTGATTTAAATGCTATCAAAGAGTTATTAGGCAACGCGAATCTTGCCGCAACGCAAGTCTATACCCACAATTCGATGGAAAAGATGAAGGCGATTTACCAGCAAGCGCATCCTAAAGCTTAATCAGCTAAGACTACAGGACCTTTTTGATTGATTTGGGAGACATATTGCTCCGACCCAATGCCTAAAGCAGCGAATTCAGCAGCCATGGCTTCGGCCACTTTCTTTGCTGTTTCCTCTCCTTTCGATAAGGCAAATAGCGATGGGCCTGAACCAGAAATCGAGCATCCTAAGGCGCCGTTGGCGATAGCCGCTGCTTTCACTTCTGCGAATCCAGGTATTAAGATGGCTCTTGACGGCTCGATAATCACATCGACTAGGGATCTACCAATTAATTCATAATCAGGCAGTAAGAGACCGGCTACGAGGCCTGCCACGTTACCCATTTGGGTGATGGTGGTGGATAAAGAGATCTCCTTATCTAAAATTCCTCGGGCATCCTTCGTATTAACCTCGATTTGAGGATGAACGATGCTGGCATATAAATCTTCAGGAACAGGTAATTGAATGATATCGAGTGGATCGTAGGAACGAATGACGATAAAGCCTCCTAATAAAGAGGGGCCTACATTGTCTGCGTGCGCGGAGCCGCAGGCGACGCGCTCACCTTCCATCGCGAAGGGCAAGAGGTCTTTTTGGGATAAAGGGCGGCCCATCAGTTCATTTGCTGCGAAAACGCCAGCAACCGCGGAAGCAGCTGAGGAACCTAAGCCTGAACCTAAAGGCATATCCTTGTGCAAGGATAGCTCAAAACCTTGGTCTTCACGACCGATGAAGCTTAAATATTTTTGGATGGCAATTCCGGCGGTGTTTTTCTCTACGGCTTTGGGCAAACGACCATCGTCGCCTGTAATCTCTTTAATGATAATTCCAGGTGTAGACTTCTTTTCTAAAACGACCTCATCTCCCGGGTGATTCACCGCAAAACCGAAGATATCAAATCCACAAGCCACATTCGCTACCGTTGCTGGAGCATATACACGTATCTTTTCCATATTATGCGAGATGACTACCAATGGATACAATATCAGCAAAAACACCTGAGGCGGTCACTTCCGCACCAGCACCAGGTCCTTTGATCACTAATGGGCGATCATGGTAACGTTTGGTCGTAAAGGCAATCACATTATCTGCTCCATCCATCTGATAGAAGGGATGAGAAGGGCCTACTGAACGTAATCCGATCGTGATTTTTTGATTTTCCAAACAAGCAATGTAACGCAGAACCTCCCCTTTCGAAGCGGCTTCGTTCACTAATTGCTCAAAGAAATCGTTTGCTTTATCAATCTCCTCAAAGAAGGCATCCACCGATGGGGCTGCCTCACAAGCAGGAGGAATAATCTTCTCAATCGTGATATCAGAGAATTCTAATTTCAGCCCAATTTCACGACTTAAAATCAAAATTTTACGAGCCACATCCATCCCACTTAAATCCTCCCGAGGATCCGGCTCCGTATAGCCTTTTTCTTTCGCCGTTCTCAATACCTCACCAAAGGATTTACCCGGCTTAAATTGATTAAACAGGAACGATAAAGTACCAGATAAAATCCCCTCAATTTTCTCAAAGCGATCACCCGATGCGATTAAACCTTGCAGGGTATTAATGACTGGCAAGCCAGCCCCTACATTCGTCTCATACAAGAACTTAACACCCTTAGCTAGAGCCGTTTGATGCAATTGAGCATATAATTCATAAGGTCCTGAATTAGCTACCTTATTCGGGGTTACCACCGAGATATTGGACTGGAAGAGGCCTAAATAATTCGTATAGATCTCTTTGTTTGCTGTACAATCCGCAAAGATAGAATTAGGCAAGTTCAAGGATTTGATTTGAGCTATAAAACCAGCTAAATCTGCCTCCTGACCCGTTTTGTTTAACAAGTCCAACGCCTTATCTAACTCAATTCCCTCTTCTTGAATCAATTGCTTTCGGCTGTTCGCGATACCGATTAAACGAATGCGAATGCCTTTATATTTGGCCAAATAATGCTCCTGACCAATAATTTGCTCTAATAAAGTCTTTCCAATCAGACCAGCGCCTACTAGATAGAGGTGCAAGGTTTTGATTTGGGAAAAGAAAAAAGTTTCATGAATAACGTTCAGGGCCTTAGAAAGGTCCTTATTTTCAATCACAACAGATATATTCAACTCGGAAGAACCTTGCGCCGTAGCCACAATGTTAATTCCATTTTTACCCAGAGAAGAGAATAATTTACCGCTCACGCCCGTGTGCTTGCGCATACCTTCTCCTACTACTGCGATAACAGAAAGGTCTTTTTGGATATCAATTCCCTCAATATCACCTGCAGCCATCTCTGACGCGAATTCTTTTTCAAGCACCTTACGCACCTTCTCTGATACAGCAGGATCAATAGCAAAACAGATACTATGCTCAGATGAAGCTTGAGAAATCAAGACTACTGATATTTTTTCGCGGGCTAAAACAGTAAATAATTTGGCCGAAACCCCCGCTACACCTATCATTCCTGAGCCTTGTAAATTAACCAACGCTAATTGATCAATCGATGAGATTCCCGTAATAATATAAGGACTACCCGTCGGTTCTTTGCTAACAACAGTCCCTGCAAAAGACGGATTAAACGTGTTTAACACACGAATAGGAATATTTTTCGCAAAGGCAGGTTGTAAAGACGGAGGATAAATGACTTTAGCCCCAAAATGGGTTAATTCCATCGCTTCCGCATACGAAATCGAAGGAATCGTGAACGCAGACTTTACTTTGCGTGGATCTGAGGTCATCATACCATCCACATCCGTCCAGATCTCGATCTCTTTTACACCTAAAGCAGCACCCAAAACGGAGGCCGTATAGTCAGAACCACCACGACCTAAAGTCGTCGTCTCCCCTTTTGAGTTAGAGGCAATAAAACCGGTCACCAAGCCTATTTTGCCTTTATTTGTTTCAAAGAAAGAGTTAATCAAGGCATTCGTCTCGGTAAAATCAACTTCTGAATGGCTGAATGCGCTATTAGTTTTAATAATGTCACGCGCATCTACATAAACAACAGGAAGTCCCCTCTGCTGTAAAATCGCGAATATTAAATAGGTAGATAGTCTTTCACCAAAACTTACTAATAAATCAGAGGTCTTAGGCGAAATCTCTTTGATCAAATTAATACCTTTCAACACATCCCGTAATTCATTTACCAAAGTACGCACATGGGCAATGACTTGGCTTTGCCCTGTCACCGGAATAAAGTGCTTAATTACGTCAAAATGACGTGTTTCGATGGTCTCAATTAAGGTATTAACCGTGCTTTTCGGCTGAGCCGCAAGGGTGCCCGCTTCCAACAAATGATTGGTCACACCGCCCATGGCAGAAAAAACAACAGCAAAGTCTGAGGAGGATTTCCAGTTTGACTCGATAATCGTCAAAACGGATTGAATGCTTT
>JBMSJH010000098.1:0-7782 GCA_049418705.1 Aquirufa sp. | reverse complement strand
AGGTAAATAAACTTCCACCCAGGCGTGCAAATGATGTGTCTGATTAGGTACATCTACCGGTGCCACCCCAATGTAATAACCAGAAACAAAACGCGTCGCTAAGCCCATTGCTCGACATAAGGCAGAGAATAAGACCGCATAATCGCGACAAGAACCTTTGCGGTTAATCAGCGTGAATTCGGGTGAATTAGGGGCTCCTTCTTCTCTAATCTCATAAGCGAAACTACTGAAGATGAATTCGTTCAAGGCGGATAGGTAGGCAGATGTGCTGTAACGAACCCCAGAGGCAATTTGGCGGGCCATTTGTTCTACTGTGGGTGTTACACCCTCTAAGCCTAAATAGGGGCTTAAGGTTTTTTGGTACGAATTCGAATAGGTAATGGGTAATGTCTTGCTTTCAAAGGGGAAATAGACAAAATCAAATGGATTGAATTCAGTCGTTTCTACCGTCGCTTGCACCTCAATGGAGAGGTAAGAGGTAGGTTCTTTAAAAAATAAGATGTTTTGAATATTTCCCTCTGGGTCTAAATTCTTGGAGATTTGGACAGGAGCAGGATCTATTTGTAAGTTAAATTCTTGAACAGATAAAAGGGCACTTTTTCTAGGATGCAAATACAGGATATGTGGGTCCAACGTGACCGATTCACTGTATTCATAGCGTAAATGGTGCTTTATGCGAGCGATCATTTCGAAGGGGAGATTAAATCTTTCATCCAACCTTCATCGATTCTAGCTAAAGATTGACGCAAAGCCTCATTCCAGTCATCAGAAATAGCCTCCATGTCTTCTTTGTGCAATCTGACCTCTCTTGCCTTGAAACTACCTTTCTCATATACCACCACATCGATGGGATAATCTACATCGTTCGCACTCACTTGTGTCGCATCAAAAGAAAGGAATCCCATCTTCAATGCCTCTTTTAAGGAGGTTTCGTGAGTCAAATTTCTATTTAGAAGTGGTTTTCCGTAATTGGAATTACCAATGATCTGGTATTTTAAACCATCATTAATTTCAATCCAATTGCCTTCCGGGAATATGAGGAACAATTTATGCTCGCTATCTTTTGGCATTTGGCCTCCTACAATGGCATGAAGATTAAACGCATAACCTTCTTTTTCTAAAGTCTCCCGGTCTTCCGCTGCGACTTGTTTAAGTTTAGTCCCAAAGGACGTCGCAGCCTGAAACATATAGTCATAGCTTTCTTCCTCTTCCTCGATGGCTTGATTAAAATAGGTAACCGCTTTATCTCGCACGGAACGTAATCCAGCCGTCATGATGAAAAGGGAATGGTTTTTAATCTCGTGAATAGAGATTTTTTTATTTGAATATACCTCGTTTCCAGCGGTGATACGCGTGTCTGCGATGGCAATCAATCCTTCCTTAACGGTAATTCCTAAACAATATGTCATACGATGATGGGTGGCAAATGGGAGCGCAATATTACAAATTTTTGACTTAAATGACGGATTTAATTCACGGGCTTCAGGTCAAAATAGGTGTTGTGAATGGTTTGGCCTATATCATTATTAGCTAATTGGAACTCATCTAAATACTGATGTAAACCGGTCTTTAAAATATCTTCAATTTCCGTGAATTGAACCTCTGATAAAATTTTAGAAAGTTTTTTCTCCGCTTGATTTGAATAGCCATGATCGAATGAAGTGCCAGAAATGGCATAAAGCGATTGCTCCGCTTCTGTTAGACAGTGCACGACAGAACGAGGGAAACCTTTGTCAAGAATCAAAAACTCCACGATGTTCGTGGGATTAACCACCTTGTATTGTTGGCGGAACATATTGTAGGCTGATACGGATTTTAATACCGATGACCACAACAAAAGGTCCAAAGGTGAGCCTACTGCATCCACATTGGGTAAAAGCGTAAAGTATTTTACATCTAAAAAACGCGTCGTCTTGTCTGCCCGTTCTAGTAATTTACCTAATTGACCAAAATGCCAGCCTTCCCCACGCGTAATCGTCGAATCAACGATGCCATAGAATAGTTGACTTCCTGATTTGATCTCCTCTAAAAAACCTTGGTAGCGGGCTAGCTCCCAACTTTTGCTGCCTTCCACCCGGTCTTTTACTTTCCAATAGATTTGGTTCACATATTCCCACATTTCTTTGGAAATACTCTCCCGAATCGTCCTCGCGTTTTCACGCGCAGAATAGAGGCAGGATAGAATGGAATTCGGATTATTGACATCAAAAGTCATGAAGTACAAGACGTTCTCCCGATTGGCTTCTGAATAATGTTCGAAGAAATTATAATGATCAGCGGTTGCCACAATTAAAGGCTCCCATTGTTCGGGAACATTAGGCGGTAAATCTAAAGCGAGATTGAAATTCACCGAGATGAAGCGGGCATAATTGTCGGCTCTCTCGATGTACCTGTTCATCCAATAAATGGAATTGGCTACACGACTTAACATAGGCTATAAATTTTATAAAATGCTTGATATCTTAAAATTAGGATTTTTTTTCAGAGTGAGGCATGAGCCCGTCCTTTTTTGTATTTTTGTCCTTTAATTCGACAAAAAAATCCACATGTTTTATCAAATTTTCATAAAACCACTTTTCTTTCTTTTCAATCCGGAGCGGGCACATTATGTAGCGGCTGATTTAATTCGCTTTACGTTGCGCATTCCAGGGATGTCTTCCCTCTTTAAAGTCTTGTTTCAAGTGGAGGATAATCGATTAGAAAGAACTGTTTTTGGTTTAAGATTCCCCAATCCGGTGGGTTTAGCTGCGGGCTTTGACAAAAATGCTTTGTTGATAGATGAATTTGCAGAATTGGGTTTTGGCTTTATTGAGGTGGGAACCGTAACACCCAAACCGCAAGATGGAAATCCCAAACCTCGTTTATTTCGCCTGATTGAAGATGAGGGAATTATCAATCGAATGGGTTTTAATAATGAAGGTTTAGCTGCGATGAAGGCGCGTTTAGAAAAACGCAAGTCTACAGTAATCGTAGGTGGGAATTTAGGAAAGAACAAAGTGACGCCTAACGAGCTTGCTGATGATGATTACCGCCAAGGGTTCGAAGCTTTGTACGATGTGGTGGATTATTTCGTGGTGAATGTGAGTTCTCCTAATACGCCTAATTTGAGAGCGCTACAAGAAAAAGAGCCGTTGAAGCAATTGTTGCAGACTTTACAAGATTTAAACGCTGCGAAGCCGGCACAGAAGCCGATTTTATTAAAAATAGCTCCGGATCTGAGTGATGATCAACTAGATGATGTGATCGAAATCGTGTTAGAAACAAAGTTAGCCGGGGTGATTGCTACAAATACGACCTTGTCTCGCGAGGGTTTACAATCGGCTCATAAGGAAGAGACGGGAGGTTTAAGTGGTAAGCCTTTGACGAAACGATCGACCGAAGTGGTGGCCTATTTACATCAAAAATCAAATGGCCAATTTCCTATCATCGGGGTAGGCGGAATTCATTCTGGAGCAGATGCGGTGGAGAAATTAAAAGCAGGAGCCTCCTTAGTGCAAATCTATTCTGGCTTCATCTATGAAGGTCCGGGTTTAATAAAAGAAATTAACCAAGAAATTTTAGCCGCTGGCCTCTAATTTGATTTTGTAAATCGAATCAAAAAAGCGAAATTTATAAGATTAACTCCTTGTTCCTTCAATGGCAAAAAAGATCAGTAACCCTACGAGCACCTTACAACTTAATTTTGAGCAAGATAAGCCCAAAAGAAAAATGGACGGCGCTGTTCTATATCGCTTTCAGTTAATTGTTGCGGCATTTTTATTCTTAATTGGTACCCTGTTATTGGTCTCTTTTGGATCTAGCTTTTTTGTAGGTGTTTCAGACCAAAGTGAAGTGGAGCGTGGCGTAGTAGATACGATCAAGGGTTCAGATATTCCGATTAAAAACTTAGCAGGACTTTTAGGGGCAAAAATTGCCCATTTCTTTTTATTCAAGACTTTTGGCTGGTCGACTTTATTGTTGATCCCTTTGTTCTATTTATCAGCCTTAAAAGTGGGCTTCAAGAAAGAGATTTATTCTTTAGAACGTCTTTCTTGGCAGGTGCTTTTCTACATTTTATGGCTTAGTTTATTAGCTGGATTCTTTGTTTTCTCGTTGGATTTGCCTCATTCCATTGGTGGAGGGGTTGGATATTTTGTGAATGAAAAGCTGTACCAGTTGCTTGGGTATTTATCCATTTTTGTGATTGGTTTCGGAGGTTTTATCTTTCTTGTTTTATTCTATCAATTGAATCCTAAAAAGGCTGTAGTTGCGGCTCCAGTAGCGGCAGAGGCAGAAGAAGAGGAGGAAGAGGAAAGTCTGTTTATCGATGAAGATGGCCCGGCTATCCACGTGGACAATGATGATATAGAGGAATTTAGACCAATTGTTCCTCCGGTGGTGGAAGAAGTTGCTCCAGAGCCTGATACTATGCCAGAGCCTGAGCCTGAGCCGCTTCCAGTGCTTGCAGAGGCTGTGGAAGAAAAGAAAGAGGATGACTTAGACTTTACTTATAAAGTAGCCGATGTAGCTGACGAAGTGATCGAAGAGGAGCCTACGCCAGTTTCTAGAGAAATTAAGGCAAACGATTTAGTCGAGCAGTTTGGCCTATATGATCCGACTGCAGATTTGCCTAAATACCAGTTCCCTACAATCGATTTATTAAAGGAATACGATCAAAAGAATCAGACATCGCAAGTGACGATGGATGAGCTGAAGGCGAATAAGGAGAAGATTGTGGAGACTTTATTGAATTACGGCATCGGAATTCAGAAGATCGAAGCGACCATCGGACCCACCGTTACTTTGTATGAGATTGTTCCTAAAGCCGGTGTTCGTGTGAGCAAAATTACCTCTTTAGAAGATGATTTGTCGCTTTCATTAGCTGCGATGGGCGTTCGTATTATTGGCCAAATGCCAGGTAAGGACACCATCGGTATCGAGGTTGCTAACAAAAACCGCGAAATGGTTCCAGTACGTGCGGTGATTGGTTCTGAGAAGTTCCAAAAGTCCACCTTCGATTTGCCTATTACCTTAGGTAAGACCATTTCAAATGAGATTTTCGTAGCTGATTTAGCCAAAATGCCTCACCTTCTTATGGCCGGAGCCACAGGTCAAGGTAAGTCCGTAGGTTTAAATATGTTGTTGACTTCCTTAATCTATAAGAAGCACCCAGCGACTTTGAAGTTCGTGTTAGTAGATCCGAAGAAGGTGGAATTATCACTTTTCAATAAACTGGAGCGTCACTTCTTAGCTTGTCTTCCTGATTCTGCAGAGGCTATTATTACGGATACCAAAAAGGTGGTTAATACGCTGAATTCACTTTGCAAGGAGATGGATTTGCGTTACGATAAATTGAAGGACGCCGGTTGTCGTAACATTAAAGAATACAACCAGAAGTTTATTAACCGTCGTTTGAATCCGAATGAGCATGATTTCATGCCTTATATCGTCCTAGTGATTGACGAGTTAGCGGATTTGATGTTAACAGCCGGAAAAGAAGTGGAGCACCCGATTGCCCGTTTAGCTCAGTTAGCTCGTGCCATTGGTATTCACTTAGTTGTAGCCACGCAACGTCCATCTGTTAACGTAATTACGGGTACGATTAAAGCAAACTTCCCAGCACGTCTATCATTTAAGGTAATGTCCAAAATTGACTCCCGCACCATCCTCGATGCTGGTGGTGCCGATCAATTAGTGGGTATGGGAGATATGTTATTGTCGATGGGTTCTGAAGTGATTCGTTTGCAATGTGCTTTTGTAGACACTCCTGAGGTGGAAGATATCTGCGATTTCATCGGTAATCAACAAGGTTACACGTCTGCTTATTTATTGCCTGAACCTGATTCAGAGGAGATGGGTGGCCAGGACCGCGGAGATTTTGATCCAAGCGATCGGGATTCCTTCTTCGATGAGGCAGCTCGATTAGTCGTGATGCACCAACAAGGAAGTACCTCTTTAATTCAACGTAAGTTGAAGCTTGGTTATAACCGAGCAGGGCGTTTGATTGATCAATTAGAGGCAGCTGGAATTGTTGGTTCTTTTGGTGGATCGAAGGCGAGAGAGGTATTAGTTAAGTCAGAAACAGAGTTAGAAGAAATTTTGAAAAATTTATAAGATGAAAAAGATAGCCTTATTTATTTGTTTAGGTTTTAGTGTTTTTGCGCAGTCTAACAAGGCCGTGAGCCTGATCGATGGGATGCAGAAGAAATACAAGGCCATGGGTTCCTTTTCTGCGAATTTTACCTACCAAACCGAAGGAGCAGGCACGATGTCCGGTTCCATCACTGTGAAAGGGACAAAGTTTCGTTTAAAGACGGCAGGTCAAGAAATCTTTAATAATGGTAAAGAAGTAGCGACTTACATTAAAGAAATTAACGAGGTAAACATCTCTAGCTTTGATCCATCGGAAGGGGACTTGAATCCAGCAAAGATTTATACCTTCGACAAGAAAGCCTATAAAATTGCTTTGAAAGGGGAGTCTGCAGGTATTGCGACGGTAGAGTTATCTCCCGTAGCGAAAGGCACTCAGGTGAAAAGTATTGCGCTTAAAATCAATACCAAAGATCTTTCAGTCAACGAATGGACGATCATTAACAAAGCCGGAAAGAAACAATTCTTCAAAGTGGCTAAGTTAAACCCGAAAGCTAACGCTGAAGACAAATTCTTTAGCTTCGATAAGAAAGCCTTTCCAGGTGTGGAAGTAAACGATCTGCGCTAAGATTAAGTAACAAATAAAAAAGGCTCTTCTTTCGAGGAGCCTTTTTTTATGGGTTTTCGGTATCCTATACCGTTTGCAAAATCAATTGCTTCATAATCTCTAATCCATCCGTATTGTTCAAATCCGGATCAGCTGCTCTTTCTGGGTGCGGCATCATTCCAAATACATTTCTTCCTTCGTTACAAATACCCGCAATGTTCAATAGACTGCCGTTCGGATTTGAATCCTCAGTAACCTGTCCATTCTCATCACAGTAGTAGAACAAGATTTGGTCATTTGCCTTCAAAGAAGCTAAGGTCTTCTCATCTGTAAAATAACGGCCCTCTGCGTGTGCGATAGGTATTTTGTAAGCTTTATTCGTATCTAACTCTTGCGTTAACAACGAATTGTTAGTCGCAGCCTTCAGGTAGATGTTTTTTGAAATGAATTTTTGAGAGTTATTTCTCAAAAGCACTCCCGGCAATAAATGCGCCTCTACTAATACCTGGAAACCATTGCAAATTCCCATTAAATAGCCGCCATTCTTGGCATGCTCAATCACATGTTCCATGATGGGTGAGAAACGTGCAATAGCGCCAGAACGAAGGTAATCTCCATAAGAGAAACCTCCTGGAACGATAATGAAATCACAGTTTTGTAGATCCGTTTCCTTGTGCCAAAGCTTTACAGCCTCGTGACCTAAACTTTGAATAACTCCTACTGTATCATCGTCACAATTGGATCCAGGGAATACGACTACGCCAAATTTCATATGTTCTTCGCTATTATTTGTGCAAAAATACGGCTTTTGGTGGAAAAATGCAGAGCCTCGGAAGCATTTATTTTACAGGTAGCCTTCCTTTAGAATGGCGGATAGGCAGCAGATAAAGAAATACTAGTTGCCGGATCAAGGGAACAGGAGCTTAGGAAAAGGACACAAGCGGCTACTATAAATACAAGGAAAATGAATGGGTATTTTTTCATGGTGATAGTGGTTAAGGTTGATTAATAGTTTAAAGGTAGGCTAAACCTTTTTAATTAAATCGTCTAATACCAGATTACCAAGTGCTTTATAAAAGCAAAAAGCCGCGCCTCGAAGAGTCGCG
>JBMSJH010000097.1:0-7783 GCA_049418705.1 Aquirufa sp. | reverse complement strand
ATCCTTTAAACCTAAGTCAGGCACTAAAATAGACTTACAGCCACCTAATTCCATAGCTGTCAAATAGATGGAAGCCGCTGGCACAATTACATCCGCCCGGTCCGTATTCAATCGCAATTTATTTACGCGATCCTCGAATGAAAAAGAGCCTACGTAAGCAGCCATTTCAAATAAGGCATCAAAGGTCATCGACTTCTCCTCGGCAGCTGGCTTCGACAGGTTAAATAATTTCGCAATGTTACCTCCGGTTCCAATCGCTTCCATTTCACCCGGAATCAGCTGTTTTTGAGTGGTAATCCAATTACGCATTTTTTCCCAATCACCTTCCTTTTCTGTTCCTTCCAATAAACGAACAGAGCCTATTTTAAATGATTTAGAGGCTAATTTTTCTCGGTTACGGTAGATATTCAATTCCGTGCTACCCCCACCCACATCAATGTGTAAATAATTTTTCTTCGGATGTAGGGACTGAACTACCACATCATTGATTAACTCTGCTTCTCTGCTACCATCAATCAACTGAATTTTCATATCCAAAATCTTATGGATACGCGTAATAATCTCCGCCGAATTAGAAGCCTCACGCATCGCTGACGTCGCACAAATGGCGTAATCCTTCACCTCATGCAGGTCCATCAATAATTTATAGGCATGTAATAATTTAAATATACGGACCTCTGATTCTGGTGAAATTAGCCCATCGGAGAATACATCATGGCCTAAACGCAAAGCGAAACGAACGTATTCGATGCGCTTAAAACTAATGACACCCTCGTTCTCTAGGACACTAGATATTTGAAGGCGGGCGGCATTAGAACCGATGTCGATGGCGGCAAATTTCATTTTTTCACGGGTTTATGGAGAAAAAAACCATTGCCTTGGGCTTCATAGGAAATTTCAGTTCCCAGGACAAAAAGTAATTGTCTTCGATCAATAATGACCGGTATTTCATCAATTATATATTCCTCGTCATTTTCTGTTTTCGAATCAAAACCGAGTACGTAAGTACCTCCACATGTTCCTCCGCGCATCCCCACCCGCAAAAAGGGTTCCGGAAAGGCGATTAATCGCAAATTATCTTTCGCGGTTTGAGTGAATTGAACGGGTTGATCTAATAACATATATTAACATGGATGTCGCAGTAAAATTAGCTAATTTTAGGCTCGAACGGTAAATAATTGAACAATGACGTATAAAATACTTTGGGCAGACGATGAAATCGATTTATTGAAACCCTACATCTTGTTTTTAGAGAGCAAAGGTTATGAAGTATTTACCGTGAATTCCGGATCAGATGCACTTGAATTAGTAGAAACGCAGAAATTCGACATCTTATTTTTAGATGAAAATATGCCGGGCATGTCAGGATTAGAGGTCTTGCTGCACATTAAAAAAATCAGGCCTAATCTTCCGGTGATTATGATTACTAAATCAGAGGAGGAGGAATTGATGGAAGATGCCATCGGTTCTAAAATCGCTGATTACCTAATTAAACCCCTGAATCCGAATCAATTATTACTTTCCGTTAAACGTATTTTTGATAAAAAGAGACTCGAAGAGGGCAAAACGAATATCACTTATCAACAGGAGTTCTTAGCCTTGTCGATGCAGTACCAGGATCGTTTGAATGCCAAAGAGTGGTCAGACATTTACGAGAAATTAGTGTACTGGGAACTCGAAATCGATACGACGGAAAACAAGTCGATGGCAGAAGTTTTGAACAATCAGAAAAATGAAGCCAACGCCCATTTTAGCAAGTTCATCGAGAAAAACTATGAAGATTGGTTGCAAAAGCCAGATGCTGACACTCCGATCTTATCGCATTTAATGATGCGCAAACATGTTTTTCCTAAACTAAATGACAAAAGCCCACTCTATTTTATCCTCATAGACAACTTGCGCTTTGACCAATGGAAAACCCTAGACAAATACATTCAGGAATATTTCCGATTAGAGTCTGAAAACAAGTATTATTCCATCCTGCCTACTACCACGGCCTATGCCAGAAATTCTATCTTTGCAGGTATGATGCCTTCCGAAATCGCGAAAAACTACCCAGATAAATGGGTGTATGACGTAGGGGATTCAGAGGACGAAGAAGGGTTTAACAAGCAGGAAGAATTTTACCTACAAGAGCAATTGAAACGACTTAAAATCAACGCAAAAAGCTCTTATCATAAAATTGTACACCAATACCAAGGCAAACAATTAGTGGATAATTTCAACAAATTAGCCACTAATGATTTGAATGTCATTGTCTATAATTTTGTGGATATGCTATCGCATGCCAGAACAGATATGGCGATGATTAAGGAATTAGCTCCGGACGAATCGGCTTATAGAAGTTTGACCGCTAGCTGGTTCCAACACTCCCCTCTTTTTGATTTATTGAAGAAGATCGCAGAGAAAAAAGGACGTGTCATCATCACAACGGACCATGGAATGATACGCGTTCAAAACCCGATTAAAATTGTAGGAGATCGCCATACTAATACGAATTTGCGCTACAAACAGGGAAAGAATTTGAATTGGGATACGACGAACAAAATGATGGTTTGCCGAAAGCCTGAGAACATCTTCTTGCCTAAACCGAATGTTTCAACGACCTATGTATTCGCTAAAGAGGATAATCTGTTTGCCTACCCAAACAATTATAATCAATATGTAAATCACTACCGAAACACCTTCCAACACGGAGGAATTTCACTGGAGGAATGTATCATTCCAGTGGTTTACTATACAGGAAAGTAATTAAAGGCTGGAAACAGGGAAGATTTTACCCCCTTCGCACTTGAGAATTTGACCAGGAACCTTGGTCATTGTGTTGTAATCGTGACTGGCCATAATGATAGCCATTCCGCTTTGATTCAACTCCTTGAACAATTGCATAATTTCTAACGAAACTTCTGGATCTAAGTGACCCGTAGGCTCATCAGCTAACAATAATACAGGGTTATTCAAGATCGCACGAGCAATACAAATACGTTGTTGTTCTCCTCCCGATAAACGGTGAATACGCTTTGAAATAGCAGAACTCATACCCACCCGAGCTAAAACTTCTTCAATCTTAAAGCGAATCTCCTCTTTATTCGTGTGTCCAGTGGCCTCCAGTACGAAAGAAAGATTCTTCTCCACATTGCGGTCTGTCAGCAATTGAAAGTCTTGGAATACAAAACCCAATTTGCGACGTAAGTAAGGCACTTCAGAACGCTTGATGGTATTCAATGAATAACCTGCCACAGAGGCAGTACCCGACTGAATACCTAATTCAGCGATAATGCTACGGAAAAAGGTACTTTTACCACTTCCCGTCTTACCGATTAAATAATAAAAATCTCCTTCATTAATCGTTAAATTAATGTCTTCCAGTGTGTTAACACCTTCCTGTGAAATTGTTACTTGTTCAAAAGATAAAACAGACATAGAAATGGCTTTTTTAATTAGGAGTTTGCTTTCGCGTGATCCGCTAAAAATTGAGCTAATCCGTTATCAGTTAATGGATGCTTTAATAATGCTAACATCGCAGATAACGGACCTGTCATCACATCAGCAGCTGCTTCAGCGCATTTGATAATGTGCATTGGGTGACGAACAGAGGCCGCTAAGATTTGGGTATCAAACTCGTAATTGTCATAGATTAAACGAATTTGCTCAATCAATTCAATCCCGTCGAATGAAATATCATCTAAACGACCGATGAAAGGGGAAACATACGTTGCACCTGCTTTAGCTGCAAGCAATGCTTGACCTGCTGAAAATACCAATGTACAATTCGTTTTAATCCCTCTTTCTGAAAAATATTTCAAGGCCTTAATACCGTCCTTGATCATAGGAATCTTAACTACGATTTTATCGTCCAGCTCCGCTAATTCTTCGCCTTCGCGAATCATTCCTTCATAATCAGTCGCAATTACCTCCGCAGAAACATCGCCATCCACGATATCACAAATTGCTTTGTAATGACGTAAAACGTTGTCCTTTCCGGTGATTCCTTCTTTAGCCATTAAGGATGGGTTAGTCGTAACGCCGTCCAAAACACCTAAATCTTGTGCTTCCTTGATTTGAGCTAAATTAGCTGTGTCAATAAAAAATTTCATAGGTCAGATTTTTATAACAAAAAAATGGCAAATTCACCGCTACGACCGACCTACCCTTGCTTCGATCAAGACCTGGGGGATTCAGCGGGAGCTGGTAATTTGCCGTCACAAAGATGACAAAAAAGCAGCTTTTTTCAAAATATATATCGTTTTTTTGGAATCGGCACTTAACTTTAAACAATGAAAAAATCGATTCTATTTTTGAGCCTGGTATTTATGTGGGCATGTTCCACTTCAGGTGAGGCCTGGTTAGAGGAAGCGAAGACGCGCTTTGGCAAAGGAGAAAGTGTTTCAGCGAAAGAGGCGTTGGAAAAAGCCCTAGAGAAAAACCCGGGGTTAGCAGAAGCCTATAATTTAAGAGGCGTCATTTTGTTTCAAGAAAAAAACTATCCGGAAGCAGAAGCCGCTTATCGAAAAGCGATTGAATTAAAACCGTCCTTATATACCGCACAATTGAATTTAGGGGCCGTATTGATGGAACAAGGCGTTTGGGATAAATCGCTAGCTCCTACGAATCGAGCTATTGCAGCACAACCTGATTCAGCCGCTGGCTATCTCCAAAGAGGCATCATTCAAGCTGCGCTAGCTAAGCCCTCAGAAGCAAAAATTGATTTCAGCGAGGCCATTAAACGGTCACCAGAAGAAATCAACGCTTATTATAACCGCGGAAATATTTTATTTCAAGAGGAAAATTATCCAGCAGCTATCGCTGATTTTGCGAAAGCGGCAGAGATTAATCCGAATTTTGGCAAAGCCTATTATGCTTTAGGCTTATCCTACATCAAATCGAACCAAAATGATAAAGCCTGTCTAGCTTTCCAGCAGGCCCAAAAACTAAACTACCCTGGCGCTGCCGAGGCAGTTAAAAACCTATGCAATCGATGATCAGAAACGCCCAATTTATCTTAGGTGGAATTTTCGGCCTAGCCTTTACCTTATTCACCTATTGGCAATTTAACGACCCAGATCCGGTACTTTGGGTACCCGTCTATGCCACAGCTGTTTATACGTCTATTCAAGCGATGAGAGGAAAGACTAATCCAGAACTTTTACTTGTCTTATTTTGCCTCTCCTTTTTTGCAGGATTACAATTATGGATGGAAATGACCGCTTGGGAAGGCTTTTTAACAGACGGATTAAGCATGAAAACACATAACCAAGAATTAGCGAGAGAGGCCGTGGGTCTTTGGATTGCATCGGGATCTTTAGCGCTTTTTTACGGTTTACACAAAATGAAATAAGATGTTAGACCTAGGTTTTGTCTCTGCCATATTGCCTAATAAAAGCCTTTTCGAGGTTTTGGATTATGCACATCAACAACATTTTGCCTGCGTGGAAGTTATGTGCTGGCCATCTTCCTCTAGCGATGCGCGTCGCTATGCAGGTGTTTCGCATATCGCGGTGGATCAATTATCAGCAACCGAATTACAAGAGCTGAAAGCCCAATTAGACGCTCATCCTGTAAAGGTCTCCGCACTAGGGTATTATCCGAACCCATTGGATCCTGATGAAACACAAGCTGCCTTTTACCGGGAGCATATCAAGAAGGTTATTAAAGCGGCTGAAATTTTAGGCATTGAACGTGTAAATACCTTCGTGGGACGCGATTATACAATGAATGTGGCCTATAATGTGGGGCGATTTACGGAGGTTTGGCCGGAGATTATCGCCTTAGCTGATTCTCTACAGATCAAAATAGGCATAGAGAACTGTCCTATGTTTTTTACGGATGACGAGTGGCCAGGTGGAAAGAATTTAATGACCACGCCTAAAATCTGGGATGAGTTGTTTACGATTATTCCATCGGCGAATTTTGGCCTAAATTATGATCCATCTCATATGGTGTTCCAAATGATGGACTACACCTACCCTATCTATCATTATGCTGATCGGATACACCATGTGCACTTGAAGGATGTGAAAGTATATCCAGAGAAATTAAATCGCGTGGGCATTTTAGCGAATCCATTAGAATACCATTCGCCTAAAATACCTGGATTAGGTGACATTCATTGGGGAAAATTCATTTCTGCCTTAAATGATGTGCGCTACAGAGGTCCAATCGTCATTGAGGTCGAAGATAAGGCCTACGAAGGTTCTGAGGAAGATATTGATAAAGCAATTCGAAGCGCTAGAAATCACATTCAACAATTTTTACCATAAAAAAAGGGCTTCATTTCAGAAGCCCTTTTTATTTCATCAACCTGGTTTTATTTGCTAGGTTTAGCAAAGATCACAGGATCAATTGTTGGATTAATTTCCACTGAAACCGTTTCCACTGTCATGGTACCACCCATTGGGCTAGGTGTTTCTACTGTATGTGGGAAAGCTAAGCCATTAACCATCTTGTAGTTAGAGAAATTTACTTCTGAATCTACTTCTTGTCCATTGACGTTTACCTTAGCCTGTGTCTTAACTACAAAATTAGTCGCAGTAGAAACATAAACCTTGCTATCTTCGCCAGATGACTTAGTAACAGTTAATAGATACACATCAGCTCCATCTAATTTTTCTTTCGATACTAATTCGATTTTATAGCCTTCTTTTTTAGCATTTGTCAAAATCGAACCTAAGTTTTTCTGTGAAGATGCCATCTTTACTTGATCTGAAGGCATATCTTCTGGGGAACCCGTTCCGCCCATCATCGCTGGGCGATTCATCCAACCTTTATCTCCATCGATTACGGTAATGATTTTATTACCCATTACTTCGATCTCCGTGCGGAATGATTGTCCCACAACTAAAGAAGTTTTACTTTCAATGTCCATTCCTTGTACATTGAATTTATTTTTAACGACTGCCGTTTTCACCGTAGCCCATTTATCACCGCCCATGGCAGCTTCATGCTTCGCTAAGATTTCTTCCGTTGTTTGTGCTGAAGCAACCGAAGCTACTAGCATACCCGCCACTAGGCAGATCGATTTGATCATTGTTTTCATTTTATAGGGGTTTAATTTGTCCAAAAATAGGAAATTTATTGAGATTTCTTCGGAATTGATCTCATTACAATGAACCAACCGATTAAAACTAAAATAGCTGCCATAAAGAAGGCCGCACCCGGAAATAAAATCGGGGCTTTTTCAGAAGCAAAATAGGCGAACAAATTAGACGCTAACAAAGGCCCAAAAATCGTCGTAATTGACTGTAAACTTGTTAAACCACCTTGCAATTCTCCTTGTTCATCCGCACCTACTTGCTGGGTAATTAAACTTTGAAGCGCAGGACCCGCAATTCCACCAAGCCCAAATGGAATCATAAAGGCATACATCATCCAAGATTTCGTCGCATAGGCAAACATAAAAAAGCCTAAACCATAAAGTAATAAACCATAAGAAATGGCTCTAATTTCACCCAGTTTTGGCATGATAACTCTGGCTAATCCACCCTGAACAATGGCTACAATTAGACCCACAAAGGCTAATGAATAACCTACTTGATCCGGTGTCCAGCCAAAAACCTTCATCGTAAAATAAGACCAGGTACTCGGGTGCACCTGACCGGCTAATTGCAAGCAGAAAAATCCGCCTACTAAACCGGCAATAACCGGATATTTTGTCAAATTCTTTAAAGAACCTAGCGGGTTTGCACGCTTGATATCAAAAGCACGTCGATTTGATTTAGCTAACGATTCCGGCAAGATAAAATAGCCTTAAATGCCATTAATCAATGTTAAAGCTGCAGCGGCA
>JBMSJH010000096.1:0-7924 GCA_049418705.1 Aquirufa sp. | reverse complement strand
CAAGATCAAAAATCCGAGTTCATCCGCTCAACCGACCCTCTTTTCCGACCTATTGATATGGCTACGGCTCCTGACGGAACCATGTACATCGTAGATATGTACCACGGGATTATTCAAGAGGGTCAGTGGACGCCTAAAGGCTCGTATCTTCGCACAAAAATCGAGCAATATAAATTAGACAAAGTGGTGGGTTTGGGACGTATTTGGCGATTAAGTCATGAGGGCTTTAAGCGCGATACGAAGCAGCCAAAGATGTACGATGATAAATCAGCAACACTCGTGACTTATTTAAACCACCCAAATGGCTGGTGGCGAGATATGGCGCAACAAGTGTTAGTGCAACGCCAAGATAAAACGGTGGTGCCAGCATTAACAGCGATGGCTTTGAAAGGAACGAATGTGAATGGTCGTATTCATGCGATCTGGACCTTAGAGGGGCTAGGTGCTTTGAAAGTTTCCACGGTTACGAAATTAGCGAGTGATGCAAATCCGCGCATTCGCATCCAAGCCCTAAAGGCTTCCGAGACCTTGTATAAAGCAGGCGAAAAAAGTTTAGCGGATGTGTACAATAAGGCCTTGAAAGACACGGATAATGAGGTGGTGATGCAGGCGATTTTCACGCAGAAATTTTTGAAGGTTCCGGAACATGAAACCGCTATCAAAACGACTTTGGCTTCAAATAAATCGGCCGGGGTGAAGTTGATTGGAGAACAAATTATCGCGCCACCCAAGTCGCGAAATAACGCGCCATTTAACGGGCCAGAATTGAGTAAGGAGCAGAAGGGTATTTTAGAAAGAGGCGAATTAGTGTTCGCTGAATTATGCTCTCAATGCCACGGAAATGATGGGATGGGAAAGCAGATGGGAGATGGGAAATTGTTAGCTCCGGCTTTGGCAGGATCCTTCCGCATTCAGCAACATCCAGAGTATGCGGTGCGCGTTATTTTGCACGGTTTAGAAGGAGCCATTGAGGGCAAAACCTATGCAGGCGGTTTGATGCAACCGATGAAAGAGCAGTCCGATCAATGGATTTCGGACGTGGTTTCTTACATCCGAAATGGCTTATCAAATGACGCATCTTTCGTTACACCACAGCAGGTAGCAGCGATTCGGGCGAATACAAATAAGCAAGCGGGGATGTATAAATTCGAGTCTTTATTGAAACAAGTGCCGGTGGAATTTGTACCGGACCAAAGCTGGAAATTCTATGCTACCCACACCTCATCCACTCGCGTGGGCGGGAACGCTTCACCTAAAAGCGCCTTTAATTACGAGGGCTGGTCGACAGGAAAAACGCAGGAAAAAGACATGGTATTTCAAGTAGAATTTCCATCAGAATACACCCTATCCGAATTCCATTTTACCTCTAGCTCAGGTTTCAAAAAAGGGATACGGCCGAAAGCAGGGGAAACACCCGAATTCACGCATACCTATCCGCGAAATCTGCTGGTCGAAGCATCCACAAACGGAACAGACTGGAAGGTCGTTCAGGCAAACGTCAAGACTAATCAAGGCGACAATATCGTAGCGCTCCCGCCTACTCGGACTAAGTTTTTGCGCTTGAAATTAGCGGAAGGAGTCACGGCAGCCGCGGACGACATTACCCCTTGGTCGATGCGGAGTATGAAGATTTATGGATTGCGTTAAGACTTAGCTAATTGCTCTAAAGCAGCGGCAGTATAACGAGTTCCTTGAATCGAAATTTTCGAGGAGGCTTCGCTGATAGCTGCAATTTCTGCTGGACTAAGTGTTAGTGAAGCTGCATCAAAATTTTCGTGCATCCGACTCATTTTCGTGGTACCAGGAATAGGGACAATCCAAGGTTTTTGCGCCAGAAGCCAAGCTAAACAGATTTGGGCCGCTGTGGCCTCTTTTTCTATTGCAAAGCCTGATATGACGTCTATAAGGGCTTGATTATTCGCTCTTGCCTCTGTCGTGAAACGAGGAACGGTATTACGGAAATCGGTCTCGTGGAAGCTCGTATTTTCGTCAATTTTACCCGTTAAAAATCCTTTTCCTAGCGGGCTAAAGGGAACAAATCCGATGCCTAATTCTTCTAGAGTGGGAATGATTAATTCCTCTGGTTCACGTGTCCACAAGGAGTATTCGCTTTGTAATGCTGTCACTGGCATGATCGCGTGCGCTTTGCGAATGTTGGTCGCACCAGCTTCAGATAAACCAAAGTGCTTTACTTTCCCTTCTTCAACTAATTGTTTTACGGTTCCTGCTACCTCTTCGATCGGAATGGACAGGTCCACTCGGTGTTGATAAAATAAATCAATAGCCTCTACTTTAAGTCTTTTCAATGAGGCCTCGGCTACTTTGCGAATATTTTCGGGGCGGCTATTTAGTCCTTTCATTTTAAATCCGTCATCGGGATCTAAGTTAAAACCGAATTTGGTGGCTATGATTACTTCACCTTTAAATGGGGCCAAAGCCTCGCCCACTAATTCCTCATTTATAAACGGGCCATATACCTCTGCGGTATCAAAAAAATTCACTCCTTTTTCAACGGCTGCACGAATGACAGCTATCATTTCTTTTTTATCGGCAGGTGGGCCATACCCAAAACTCATGCCCATACAGCCTAATCCCAAGGCAGATACTTCTAAACCACTTTTACCTAGTTGTCTCTTTTCCATTAGCTTTGACGGTATTTTAATGGGCTCGTGCCCGCACGTTTTTTAAAGAATTGGTTAAAATAACTGACTTCATTGAAGCCCAGTGCATCTGAAATTTCGGTAATACTTTCATCTCCCTGTTTTAGCATCAATTTTGACTCCTGCAGGATTCGTTCCGCAATTAATTGTGACGTTGTTTTATTCGTCACTTCCTTTAATGCCCTATTTAAATGATTGACGTGGACAGAAAGTTGGTTTGCGAAATCGGAGGCAGTTTTTAATTGAATTTTTTGGAAGGCACCTTCGATCGGGAATTGACGTTCTAAAAGTTCTAAGAACAGTATTGAAATCTTTTGATTGGCATTTCCAGGGGCATATTTTGCAGTGTTTGCAGGCTCCATTTTTAACGCGGTATGCATTAATTCAAGAGCTAGGCTACGCAAAACATCGTATTTGTGCAGGTAATCGCTTTCGATTTCCTGTTGCATTTTCTCGAAAATCTGAACGAACTGGAGGTAGGCTTTTTCTGTTAATTCTACGACTGGAATTCCCTGAGGTTGGTAAATGGAGTAGGCATTGATATTGCCAAAATCCTTAAAAAAGTCAGGGTTAAAAATGCAAAACCAGCCACTACTTAATTGTTCCAAACTCTCCCATTTATACGGAATGAATGGATTAGAAAAGATGATAGCCTGTTCTTTTACTTCGATTACCTTGTTTGCATAGAAAATTTTCCCAGAACCCTTTACAAGCGTAATTTTATAAAAATCACGTCGACGATAAGGGACAGGTTTTGCTGCTTTGCCTAAAAAAGGATCCAATTGAAAGACATTAAAATGTCCCCAATCCTTGCTTAAATTCTCGGGAATTCCGTTGAATTTATTTTGGTAAAAATCCTGAAGTGTCTCTACCTGTTTCATCGAATCTAGAAACGCTTAAGTCGTTTATTAAAGGAATAATTCAAGGCTATATTCCACACAAAATCATCACCAGGAATTTCGGAGCTAAATCGTTTATTGATAATGCTGGAAATCGAAAAGGGTAATTTCTTGTGTGATAACGTCAGCATGTCGGTGAAATAATAACCTTGTTTCCCATCCATGTTCAATACATAAATTTGGGGATAGATGCGAAGCGATACCTGCCTTGAAATAGGGATATTCGAAATCGTCGTATTCAGTGTTAAGAAATTCGTCCAGTTAGTGGCGCCTTCGCTTACCCCGCGAGAAACAAGGTAATACATGCCTATACTTACATTTTTCGAAACTTGGTAAGTGGGAATCCATTCCGTGGCAATGTATTGTTGATGGCCTAAAATTGATTTAGGATTTCCTTGTGCATCGAATAGATTCGAAGTTCTAAAGGCAACAGACGGATGTGCACCCACATTAAAACGAAATTTTTTTGTGTTGATGGCTTTATATCTAAACCAAAATATAAATGACCAAGGTTTCCCCTCTAAAGAGAAACGAAACTGTGGTTCAAAGGCTAGTCTGCTATTTCCTACTGACAGATCGAATATCGCCGCAGGCTTTCCTAAAGTAAACATAGGAAGTAGGGAGATCCCATTATTCGTCACCGAGGCAGCACCTGAAATATGGAAGGTACTATCTGCCGTTTGGCCTTTAGCGGAGAAAAGGCAGATGAAAAGCAGTACAGTTAATTTTTGTGTCATTCAAACAGGGTTGATTAATGAAGACTCAAAATTAATCATTTATAGGGGCATTGAACTATAATAATCAAACAGTTTATTATAATAATCAATCAGACTAACCCGCAAGGCTTCTCGATTTCAAACAGGTCGCTTTAGGCCTTTTTATTCCACAATCACTTCATACTGACCAGCGCTGAGTTCGATTTCGATTCGATCCACGTTGGTTTTTGATTTAATGCCAGTCAAGCCTTTGACTATTTTTTGACCTAAAAGTTTTACCTGTGCGGAAGTATTCGCAGGAATTAAGAATCGGTAAGTTGTCTGATTTCCGCTCTTTTTCCACTCACTTTTGATGGTGCCGTACATGGTTTCTACATGCCCTTTAGCAAAGGTGATTTTGCCCGTCGGATCTGGTGTAGGTTGCAAAATGAAATGCTGATATCCTGGTGATGCTTCATCGCGTTGAATACCTAGCGAATGCGTGTACATCCAGGCCGCTACAGCTCCGAAAGAATAGTGGTTAAATGAGTTCATGCTGTTATTGCCTCCGAATCCATTTTCGATGGTATACGAGTTTAATCTCTCCCAAATACTGGTCGCCCCATTCGCTACCGAATACAACCAAGAAGGATAGGTTTTCGTCGTCAATAATCCATAGGCGATGTCATGCTTTCCATTCGAAGATAAGGCCTCAGAAATGGACGCTGTACCGATGAATCCGGTCATTAATGAATAAGGAGGACGAGCTACCCCTTGATCGTCTGTATTCGATCGGGTGACCGTAGAGACTAAATGGTTTAAAGCATGAGGTGCATTTGTTGAATTGAATGTTCCTAAGGCCAAAGGAATCGCATAAGATGCCTGCGTATCCATCAACTGACCTTTGTCAGAAACATCTGGGGCAGCATTCGCATTCGGAGGCCCCATAAAGCCTGTTTTAACGCCAGATTTAATGGTTTTATGCGTCGTCTTGTCTACATAAATCTCATTGAAGGCGACTTTTTTGGCTTCGCTTTGGGCTAAATAATTATCAGCCTCTGCCGTAAAACCTAGCACGCGTGCTACCTTCGAAACGATAGCTAAATCAGCCGCCTGGTAGGCCATCCAAAACAAGGTATTGTCATTTTTATTTCCCTCCGGACTGAGCCAGTCTCCTAACGGACCTTCGTTCAGAATACCGTCTTTTACTTTCGAATCCAAGAAGGTCATGTAGCGTTTCATGGCATCATAATGTTCCGCCAGCATCGCCTTGTCGCCGTATTGCAAATAGGTTTCCCAAGGAATCACAATGCCTGCGCTTCCCCACAAAGTTCCGCCAAAACCACCGCCCATTGGAGCAACGTCCGTGAAACGACCATCCGCTCGTTGCACATCGCGCATGCCTAACAAGTGGCGGCGCAGGAAGTTGTTTACCGGAGCCATCATGGTCGCAGTTTTCGAGAAAACGTTGATGTCGCCGCTCCAACCCATGCGCTCATTTCTAGCAGGGGTATCGGTCGGAATCGATAAGAAATTCGAGCGCATCGACCAGGTGATGTTCGACCAAAGTTTATTCACCATCGGGTCCGAAGTCTCATAAGAAGAGCTGATATTTTTCACCGATGAAAGTACGATTCCGGCTACTTGACCTAATGCCGGGGCTTGGTCTACGCCCGTAATTTCGAGGTAGCGATAACCATGGAAGGTGAAGCGAGGTTGAATGTATTCGTCGCCTCCTTGCAGGATGTGGATGTCTTGAGCAAGTGCTGCTCGGATATTTTCGAGCATGATCATTCCTTTTTGGCCAGCGTATTCAGCTAAATCCGGATATAAAACTTCCGCAAAACGCATCGTGATGACTTGTCCAGGCTTTCCGTTTTTGATGAAAATCTTAGGGAATCCGACCATGTTTTGGCCCATATCATATACATAGACCCCTTTTCTCGGTTCCGCTATTGATTTAGCCTGCAAAACTTGCTGAACGGTTACACGATCATCCAGGTGATTAACGAGTTTCATGCCCTTATAATCCAAGGCAAAGCTCGTTCCAGCCAAGTCGATTTTTGCAGCTGGGGCCCAATTTTTATCATTGAAATTCGTCGTAGACCAACCTTCGATAGCCGCTTTTTTCCGCGCATCGAAAACCTCTCCTTGGAAGAAACTTCCCACGCGAATAGGGCCATCTGTGAAGGTTTTCCAGTCAGCAGGATTCGTCTGAATTACTTGTTCCGTTCCGTCTGTATAACGAATTTCTAAAGAGGCTAGCAGCGATTGACGATCGCCAAAATAGTTCCAACTATCCCCGCTATACGTAATATTTCCACTCCACCAGCCTTCACTTAACCAGGCGCCCCAAGCATTCATGCCATTATTAATCAACGAAGTCACGTCAAATACCTGGTAGGTATGTGTCTTATTATATTGCGTTAAACCCGGGTTAAAGTACTCATCTCCCACGCGTTTCCCATTTAAATACAGCTCATAAATTCCTCGAGCCGTGGCATAAATGCGCGCACTTTTAATCGTTTTTCCTTCTGTAGATTCGAATTTAGTACGCAACATCGGTGCGGCGTTGCGACTTGGATTAGCCACGCTAAATTTACCGGAAACGGTGAAGGCTTTACCATCGTAGCTCAGCTCTTTCCACAAACCAGGATTCTCTGAAGCTTGAAATAAGGGATTACTCGGCAGTCTAAAATTGCGGATAATTACATCTGAAAAACGGGCCGATTCTCCTTCGGGAGTCGCAAATCCAATATCCGAAAGCATCGGAAAACTGATGAAATTATTCCCAGCACCGATCGGGTTTAAGTTAACCCCAGTAGCAGCATACGGACTCGCATTTTTAGGCGTTGGGTTGATTTTATGCTCCTTATCCACCAGGTCAATATAGAAATCAAACACACCGAAATTACACTCCGCATACACGGTATGTTTCTCGGATTTATTCGACTGGTTAATGATGTTAAAAGGAATTTTAAAGCGCTTAAATGCTAGATCTGCACGATCTTTTTTATCGTATCCCACTCGGTATATTTGTAAGTAGGCTTGTCCAGAATCTGATTTAGCTAGCTCGGAAATATCTAATTCTAGTTTGACATAGGATTGATTCTGAGCGCTTTCCACCTCCTGAATATTCAGATTTCGGTTTTGTAAACGGGGATCATTTGCCCCAAAAATAAAGCTAGCCTTCGTCCCCTTATCGATTTGAACGCCGTATTGAAATTTGTAAACCGACAAGTAATGACTGTAAAAATTCAGGTCATTTGATCCGATCCATTCTGCCCCTTTCCAGGCATCGAATGAAGGGTTCATTAACCCTGTTTCGAAATTTGCCTCTTGGGAAGTTTTCACATTTTTTCCATTCCAAACCTCCAGTGTCCAGCGATAAGCCGTCTTCGCTTTCAGTGCTTCGCCCGAATACGTAATTCCTAAAGAACTGGAGGAGATTTGCTTTTTGGAATCCCAAACTTTGCGCCCCGTTTCGTCTTGTACCACAATGCGATAGGCGCTTTGTTTTTCACCGTGAACAGGGGATTCCATCTGCCATGAAAAGCGCGGATGAGCCTCATCTAAACCAAGAGGAGCCGACTGGTATTCTACCTGTAAGTTGTTGATTTTTACTTGCGCTTGTGCGATAAAAGTGAAGGCAACTAATAGTCCAGCGAGG
>JBMSJH010000095.1:0-7998 GCA_049418705.1 Aquirufa sp. | reverse complement strand
AGATGTCATGGTCTCAACACTTACGTAACCCACAAGATTTCTTGAAAGTAGGCGACGAAATGGAAGCAGTAGTGTTAACATTAGATCGTGCTGAGCGCAAGATGTCATTAGGTATCAAGCAATTAACAGAAGATCCTTGGACTAAAACTGATTTATTAGCGAAATACGCAATCGGTACGAAGCACAAGGGAACTGTTCGTAACTTAACTAACTTCGGTTTATTCCTTGAGTTAGAAGAAGGAATCGACGGTTTAGTTCACGTTTCTGACTTGTCTTGGACAAAGAAAATCAAGCACCCATCTGAATTCGTTAAAGTAGGTGATTCTTTAGATGTTGTTGTCATCGAATTAGACGCGGATAACCGTCGTTTAGCTTTAGGACACAAGCAATTAGAGGAAAACCCTTGGGATACTTTTGAGAGTGTGTTCACTTTAGGTTCTACGCACAAAGCAACGATCATTTCTAAAAATGATAAGTTCGGTGTATTAGAATTGCCTTACGGTATCGAAGGTTTAGCTCCTTTGAAGCAATTAACTAAGGCAGATGAGTCAGCAGCGGAAGCTGGTGAGGCGTTAGACTTCGTGGTAACTGAGTTCCACAAAGAAGAGCGTAAGATCATCTTATCTCACACACGTACCTTCACTGCAGCTACGGCTGAAGAAGTAGCGGCTGATGCTGCTGCGGCGAAACCAGAGAAGAAAAAAGCAACTAAGTCTGCTGACAAACCAGCGACTACTACAGCTGAGAAATCGACTATGGGCGATATCGGTGCATTATCTGCTTTAAAAGAGCAAATGGAAGGCGCTGAGAGAGAACAAGCGATTAAAAAATTAGAGAAAAAGTCTAAGAAAGCTGAATAAGAGCGTTTATCTGTTCTATCATGAAAGGGGTTAGCGAAAGCTGACCCCTTTTTTTGTTTTCTAGATTTTTTTTCCAAACTTACATCCAATCATTTAAACCTATCAACCATGAGTAACAATTCAAGACGGGACTTTCTGCGCAAGGCAGGATTAGCCGCTGCCAGTTTCTACATTGTACCTCGCCACGTTTTAGGCAAAGGATACACTGCTCCTTCAGATAAATTAAACATCATGGGTGTCGGTGGTGGCGGAAAAGGCTACAGCGATATCATGAATTCGTATAACAAGGGAGCTGAAAACATCGTCGCAATTGTCGATGTAGATGATCGCCAAATCGTGCGCATCAAAAAAGACCTTCCAAAAGCAAATTACTACCGCGATTTCCGCGCTGCCTTAGATAAAGAAGGTAGCAACGTAGATGCGGTTATCGTTTCTACACCGGATCATACCCACGCCACTATCGCGATGGAGGCGATGCGCCGTAAGAAACACGTATATGTTCAAAAACCGTTAACACATGATATCTACGAGGCGCGTCTGTTAGGCGAAAAAGCACGTGAGATGCAAGTCGTAACCCAAATGGGTAACCAAGGTTCTTCAGGAGACGGCGTTCGTCAAATGATGGAGTGGTTCGATGGCGGTGCGATCGGAAAAGTAAAAGAAGTATATGTTTGGACGAATCGTCCCGTATGGCCACAAGGTATCGCCTACCCTGCCGCTGGATCTCCAGCACCGGCAGAGCTAGATTGGGATCTTTGGTTAGGACCTGCGAAATACAGAGAATATAACCCAGCTTTACTTCCATTCAAGTGGAGAGGCTGGTGGGATTATGGTACCGGCGCATTAGGCGATATGGGATGTCACTTATTAGACCCTCCATTCAAAGTACTAGGTATCCGTGATGCGATCGACGTAGAATGTTCGGTGGGTTCTGTCTTCTTGCAAGATTGGACGCCAGAATACATTCCACAAGGATGTCCTCCAAGTTCAATGGTGACTTTACACTACGGTCCATCGAAGAAGAATAATTCACCAGTTAAGTTAACTTGGTTTGATGGAGGTCTTCGTGCACCACATCCAGATGGAATTCCTTCATCGGAAATCATCGGGGATCCAGATGGCTCAAATGGCGTTATCTTAATCGGATCGAAAGGAATCATGACCTGCGGAACGTATGGTATGTATCCTAAAGTATTTAGAAACGGAGCTCGTGTAGATGAGTCGGAACTTCCTAAAGCAAGCATTGCGCGTGTGAAAGGTGGAGATAGCGGACACAATACGCAGTGGGTTGAGGCTTGTAAGGCTGGTTTTGGCAATATGGAAGTAAGTTCTCCATTTGATTATGCTGCACCATTTACGGAATCTGTTTTAATGGGTAACCTAGCGATTCGCTCGTACATGTTACGCGAAGGCGAAGGCCGTAACGCGAAATACATCGGTCGTCAAAAACTAGAGTGGGATGCGAAAAACATGCGCATCACAAACTTCGATGCGGCGAACCAATTCGTACGTCGCGAATACCGCAACGGCTGGACGCTTTAATTGACCATTCGATAATTAGATTAGAAAAGACGGGATGCTCTCCCGTCTTTTTTTTATTTTTGTGCTATGAATTTTAGCTCAACTACCCCTGCTTCAGAAGTCTTCGCGCAAGTCGAAGCTTACATCATCTCTCAAGGTTATACGATTATTGACAAAGACCACAACCGCCCATGGGGAGGGTTCTTTGTGTTAGATGAAAACCAAGCAGCGAAGTTCGCAGCGCAATTCTTCCCACAGCTTACGTTGGATTCCATTCAGATCACCCAAAAGCTAAGCCCTAAGTTCCTAGTGGTTGCTCCTAATAAGCGATTGTCTTGGCAATACCATTTCCGCAGAGCGGAGGTTTGGACGGTCAATGCAGGTCCGGTAGGGGTCGTTATCTCCGAAACGGATGAGCAATCAGAACCTGGAATTTACCAAGAAGGTGATTTAATTACTTTGCCTACAGGCATGCGTCATCGTCTAGTTGGATTAGACAACTGGGGTGTGGTGACGGAGATTTGGCAGCATACGGATGTGGAGCATCCATCGGATGAATCGGATATCGTCCGTTTGCAAGATGATTTTGGCCGTTAATCAAATTTAACCGAGTCATAATCTTAAAATAATACAAGAAAACTTTGTAGTCTCTAAAAGTTTCCATAGTTTTGCTTCCCGATTTATCAAAGGGATTAGCAAATGAAATCGCGTATTCTAGAAAAAGGAAGTGAATTATTCTTTCGTTATGGTGTGAAGACCGTAACGATGGATGCGATTGCGAGCGATCTAGGCATTTCTAAAAAAACGATTTATCAACATTTTCCGGATAAGGATTCGATGGTATATGAAGTCGTTAAAAACTTCATCCAACTGGACGTGGCGAAATGGGAAGAGCTCGATCGGCTCTATTCGAACGTGATTGAAAAGATGTTTAAGTCCTTCGAAATGACGAAGGATCTTTTAACTCAAATGAATCCTCGCTTACTTTTCGAAATTCAAAAATACTTTCCAGCCGCTTTCGAACTTTTTACCAATCACGGCGAAAAATACATTCACAGCAATCTAATCGCAGACTTTAAAAAGGGTGCTCAATTCGGCTATTTCAGAAATGATATCGACTTCGAATTGCTTGCGCGTTTGCGAATGGCTGAAGTGAATTTAGCTTTTAACCCAGACTTCTTTCCAAACAACAAATTACCCCTTTTCGAAACTCAAATGGTCCTGATGGATGTTTTCATGCGCGGGATTTTGACCGAAAAAGGTTTAACACTTTATACATCTTACCAAAACAATTTAAAATGATGATCCGCCTAAGAAAAATTTGTGCCGGTCTATTTTTACTGACCTCCCTAGCAGCAAACGCGCAGAGCTTCAGCTTGAAGCAGGCCGTAGATTATGCCATCACGCACCAAGTGCAGGTTAAAAATAGCCAAATCGACTTGCAGAACGCAAGCGCGAAGATCAACGAAATTAAAGCGATGGGCTTGCCACAGGTAAATGGTTCTGTTGCTTTAACGAACAACCTGATCTTACAAAGAATGTTCATCCCTGCTAAAATTTTCAATCCAGCGGCGGCAGAAGGTGAATTAATCGCTGCAAAATTCGGTGTAGATAACGCTGGTTTTGCGAATGTGGCATTAAGCCAGCTCGTTTTTGACGGTTCCTATTTATTAGGATTAAAAGCAACCTCTGTTTACAAGGATTTAGCCATTAAGTCGGTGACGCAATCGAAGCAACAAGTAGCGGAGAACGTAACGAAGGCTTATTACGGTATCCTAGTGAACGAGAAGCGCATGGGCTTATTGAGCTTGAACTTAGCTCGCCTAGACACTTTGTTGAAAGAGACTCGCGAATTAAACAAGCAAGGTTTCGTGGAGAAGATCGACGTGCAGCGTTTAGATGTGCAAGCAAATAACTTAAGAACGGAATTAGACAATGTGAATCGCTTACAAGAATTGAGCTATTCTTTATTGAAGTTCCAAATGGGCTATCCAATGGAAGAGCCTATCAAAGTAACTGAAAGCTTAGAGAAAATCGAATTAGCGACATTCAATCTGAATACTGCGGGCGAGTTTAGCTATGCGAATCGCATCGAATATTCCATCTTACAAACACAGGAGAACCTAGCTGAACTAGATTTGAAGAGCATTAAAGCGGGATACCTTCCTCGTTTAGTGTTGAACGCGAACTACGGTTATAATGCTGGGGCGAACGCATTCAGTGATTTAATGACGAAGCAATGGTTTGATAATGCGGCCATCACTGTGGCGTTACAAATTCCAATTTTCGACGGATTCTCGAAGAAATACAAGGCGGTTCAATCAGCTAATAACTTACAAAAAGTACGCCAGTCTTATGGTTTGTTAAAGTCGTCTATCGATTTGCAACGTTCACAGGCGAGCATTACGATGAAGAACGCTTTGGAATCTATGAAAGAACAAAAAGCGAACTTGGATTTAGCGAATGAAATCTCGCGCGTAACACGTGTTAAATACCAACAAGGTGTCGGTTCTAACCTAGAGGTTTTGAACGCAGAATCATCGATCAAAGAATCACAAGCCAATTATTTTACCGCATTATACAATGCGTTGATTGCCAAAGTAGAAGTAGAAAAAGCAAACGGTACACTATACATAGACTAATAAAAACATGAAAAAATTAGCCATCCTCCTAAGTGGAATCATTTTATTCGCGGCATGCGGATCAAAGGACAAAAAGCAAGAATTAGCTGACTTGAAGAGTCAGGAAAAAGAAATCCAAGCAAAGATTGCAGCGCTGGAGAAAGAAGTAGGCAAGCCTTCAGACAAAGCTGCTGAGAAAATTATCACGGTTAGCGTGAGCCCATTAGCGCCGCAAAACTTCCAGCACTTCGTAGAGGCGCAAGGAAATGTCGTAGCAGAAAACACCGTTTTAGTGAGCCCACAAACAGGTGGTGTGATCTTAAGCTTACCAGTGGTAGCAGGTCAAAATGTTTCGAAAGGACAATTGATCGCGACTTTGGACAACAACATCTTAAAAGAGTCATTAGAAGAGATTCGCCAGCAATTATCGTTAGCGAAGACGATTTACACGAAGCAAAAAGCGCTTTGGGATCAGCAAATCGGAACGGAAGTACAGTATTTGAGCGCGAAGTCGAACATGGAGTCTTTGGAGAAAAGAATCGTGACTGTGAAAGCGCAACTAGGCCTTTCTCGCGTAACAGCTCCGATCTCTGGTACGATCGAATTAGTTCGCCAAAAAGCAGGTGAAATGGGTGCTCCAGGTGTGCCTATCGTTCAAATCGTGAACTTAGGTAACTTAAAAATCGCCGCTAAAATCGCTGATTCTTATGTAGGAACCGTAAAGCAAGGCGACGAAATCACCATCAAATTCCCAGATTTAAACAAGGAATTAAAGGCGCGTATCTCTTTGGTATCTAAAATGGTGAACCCATTAACACGTACATTCGACATCGAAGCACGCATCCCGAACGCAGGTGGCGAATTAAAGCCAAACTTATTAGCGGTGATTAACATCAACGATACGTCGAAGAAAAATGCGATCGTCATCAGCGAAAACATCATCCAAAAGACCGAAAAAGGAAATCTAGTGTACGTAGCCGTGGAAGAAAATGGCAAGAAAGTAGCTCGTGCTCGCGTGATCACAGTAGGTTTAACTTACAATGGTCAAGCGGAGATTACAGAAGGTCTGAAAGCAGGCGAAGCACTTATTACACAAGGATTTCAAGATTTAGTAGATGGTACAGCCATCTCATTCTAAGTAGAAAATGGAAAAAAATATCAAAAATGAGCAGTTGCCAGAAGGCAAAGGCTTAATTTATAACATGGTGGGCTGGTTAGCCCAAAACCGCACGACGGTTTACATCTTCACCTTCATCATTTTTGTGGCGGGGATGGGAATCTATTCGAGCTTACCTAAGGAACAATTCCCTGACATTGTGGTGCCGCAAATGGTCATCCAAACAGTCTACGCAGGAACCACTCCTTCGGATATCGAGAACACGATCAACAAACCGATCGAAAAGCAAATCAAGTCGATCACGGGTGTAAAGCGCGTGAAATCGAATGCCTTGCAAGATATTTCTGTGATCATCGTCGAATTCAACACCGACGTCACCGTCCCCATCGCGAAACAACGAACACAGGATGCAGTAGACAAAGCAATCGCCGATTTACCCAAAGACTTAACGCGTGAGCCATCGGTAGCAGAGGTGAACTTCTCGGAGTTCCCGATCATGAACATCAACATCGCAGGAGATTATCCACTCGATAAGTTGAAGAAATACGCAGAGGATTTACAAGACGAGATCGAAGGCATGCCCGAGATCAACCGCGTGGACATCATCGGTGCGCTAAAGAGAGAAATCCAAATCAACCTGGATCTATACAAGATGCAGAGTTATGGTTTAACTTTCTATGATATTCAATCGGCTGTTCAAGGCGAAAACGTGAACATTTCCGGCGGTGATTTAGCTGTGGATGGTGTGCGTCGTTCCCTTCGTGTGACGGGTGAATTCAAGGCCGTAGATCAAATTGCGAATTTGATGATCGGTTCTTCTACAGGAGCACGCGTTCGTTTAAAAGACGTGGCAGAGGTGGTAGACAGCTATGAAGAGAAGCAAGACTTTGCTCGTTTGAATAATAAGTCTGTTATCACTTTGAACGTTATTAAGCGTGGTGGAGCGAACTTAATCGAGGCGGCAGATCGCATCGAAAAGACGATCGAAGAATACAAAGAAAACAGATTCCCAGAAGGCTTAACGGTAACGACTACGGCTGATCAGTCGGAGCGTACACGTGGCGACTTAGCTGATTTGATTAACACGGTTATTCTTGGTTTCATCTTCGTGGTAGTCGTATTAATGTTCTTTATGGGTGTGCGTGATGCAGTTTTCGTCGGTTTATCTGTGCCTTTATCGGCCTTATTGACCTTCTTATTCATGCCTTCTTTAGACTTCAGCTTAAATACCATCGTATTATTCGGTTTCCTTTTAGGCCTAGGTATTGTGGTGGATGATGCGATTGTGGTCATCGAGAATGCGCACCGTTTGTTCAATAACTTTAAGAAATTGACGATCACGGAGTCGGTGAAATTAGCCGCTTCGGAGGTATTTATACCGGTATTATCAGGAACGTTAACGACGATTTCTCCCTTCTTACCATTGCTTTTCTGGCCAGGTATCGTGGGTGAATTTATGAAGTACTTGCCTATCACGTTGATCATTACGCTTTTTGCGTCCCTATTTGTGGCCTATGTCATGAACCCGGTGTTCGCGATTACGTTTATGAAGCGTCACGATGAAGAAGTGAACGATGTGAAATCTCCGAAGTTTTCGGACATTCGCCGCACCGTATTTATCTTATTGAGCTTAGCCGTTTTCGGTTATGTGATGGGCTTCGGTTTAGGCCACTTTGGATTCGGTAACTTCTTCATTCTTTGCATTATCCTGTACGTATTCAATCACTTTGTGATTACGCCGAAATGGATTGTGCCGTTCCAGGAAGTTACGTTACCTAATTTCAAGACGAATAACCGCAAGTTGATTTCGTGGGTGTTGATGGGCCGTCGTCCTATTTATGCGACTATTTCTGCCTTCGTTTTATTAATCGTTACGATC
>JBMSJH010000094.1:0-8050 GCA_049418705.1 Aquirufa sp. | reverse complement strand
TTCATCACTAGAAGTGTTTTTATTGCAAGAGGTAGGTACGCCGCAACCTTGAGGGCCACAACCCATGTTGAATAAGGCCATTCCGACAAGCACGGTTCCCATGATTCCAATCAGGACATCTGATGCACGAATAGCTTCAACAAGCGCATATCCACCCACAAGTAGGCGGATAATGCGCATGAAACCCCAATTTTGAGTTAGGTTAGCTAGCATGTTAGTTTTGGTAAATTAGCATGTCGTGTAAGCCACCTCCATTATAAACTTCAGATAATCCAGCTTGCTTAAGTAGGTTCATCGCCATTCCTGAACGGTTACCACTTCTGCAATACACCACGATAGGTCCTGGCATTGCTTTGAATTCATCTAATTTAACAGGCACGATACCTAGTGGAATGTTGATAGCTCCTTCAAAGTGTCCTCCTGCAAATTCGCCTGTTTCTCGTACATCGACTACGGTTGTAGCCGGATTTTTTAATAATTCTTCCATGTTACAATAATGTTGATGGACAAACGTAGTCCGTGATTTTAAATTTCTCTGATTCTTTGATTGCTTTGAAACCACCATTCACGTCGATTAAATTATCATATCCACGTGCACGTAGTGTTGAATTGAAGATCATCGAACGGTAACCACCAGCACAATGTACGAAGTATGTTTTGTCCTTGTTGATTTTTAACATGCTTTCGTTGATGAAGTCCAAAGGTGCATTTTCAGCCTCTACGATGTGCTCACTTAAATATTCTGAGTTTTTACGTACGTCGATGATTTCACCTTCACCTGCCTCGAAACGAGCAAACATTTCTTCCGGGCTGATCGAAGTGATCGTGTCCACTTCCATGTTAGCCGCTTTCCAAGCAGCAATGCCACCTTTTAAGTAACCAATGGTGAAGTCATAACCTACACGCGCTAAACGAGTGATAACCTCTTCTTCGCGACCTTCATCTGTCACTAACAAGATTTCTTGCTTGATATCTGGAATCATTGCGCCTACCCAAGGAGCGAAAGAACCATCAATTCCGATGTTGATGGAATTTGGAATAAATCCAGCTGCAAAAGTTTGTGGATCACGAGTATCTAAAACTAAGGCACCTGTCTCGTTTGCTGCAACTTCAAATGCTGCTGGAGTTAAGGCATGTTGGCCACGCTCCATGACCTTATCGATCGAATCATATCCTTGGATATTCATCAATACGTTTAATGGGAAATAAGCTGGAGGAGCTACTAAACCTGTTAATACTTCTTTCTTGAAGGCTTCTCTTGTTAGAGCAGGATTTAACGCGTAGTTTGTTTTCTTCTGATTCCCTAAGGTATCTGTCGTTTCCTTACTCATATTTTTACCACAAGCTGATCCTGCACCATGCGCTGGATATACGATGATATCGTCAGCTAAAGGCATGATTTTATTACGTAAAGAATCGAACAAATGACCTGCTAAAATATCTTCAGTTAAATCTGCTTTTACTTTTTGCGCTAAATCAGGACGGCCTACATCACCGATGAATAAGGTATCACCTGAGAATAAACTCGTTTCTTTTCCGGTCTCATCTATCAATAAGAAACAAGTAGATTCCATGGTATGACCCGGTGTGTGGATAACACGGATGGTTGCATTGCCTAGTTTAAATTCTTGGCCATCTGTAGCTGAAATACAATCGAATGCACAAGCAGCATTAGGTCCATAAACGATAGGAGCTCCCGTCTTCGCAGATAAATCGATGTGTCCAGAAACGAAATCTGCGTGGAAGTGTGTTTCGAATACGTATTTGATTTTAGCACCATTACGTTCCGCTTTCTCGATATAAGGCTGAACCTCGCGAAGTGGATCAATGATCGCTGCTTCGCCATTGTTTTCAATGTAATAAGCACCTTGTGCTAAACATCCTGTGTAAATTTGTTCTACTTTCATTTTCGTAATTATTATGCTGTGAATGTGTTTATTTTAATGGGAAGGCTAATTGCTGGATCAGGATATAGATACCCATCACTAAAACAAACCATCCAAAACCTACTTTTAATTTATTTCCGTCTACTTTTTTACTAATAATATCACCAAAGAATATACCTACAATCGCTAGACCTGTTACGGTTAATAATAAGTTCCAATCGATAATGTGATGACCTAAATCGCCCGTAAATCCAATTAATGACTTAGCAGCGATGATTAATAAGGAAGTTCCTACCGCTTGCTTCATAGATAATTTTGAAAGCATCACTAAAGCGGGTATGATTAAGAATCCACCTCCAGCGCCTACTAAGCCTGTTAATGTACCCACCACAGCTCCTTCTAAAAGGATCATTGGGTAGTTGAACACTTGTTCTTCTTCTACATATGTGCCTAATTTCTCTTTTTCACATTGTTCACATTTTCCACGAATCATAGAGATGGAGGCTGCTACCATTAAGATGGCAAATAAAACCATCATTAAAATCGATTTAGTTACCACGAAGTCTCCTAAAGTAAATACTTCGGAAGGAATTAATGGAACTATGAATTTTCTTGTAGCATATACTGCTGCGATAGAAGGGATACCAAAAATGACAGCCGTTTTTACGTTGATTAAACCTTGCTTGTACTTAGGGATTGCGCCTACTAATGAACTAGCACCTACAACAAAAAGGGAATAAGCGGTTGCTAAAATGGGGTCAACTCCGAAAAGGTAAACTAATACGGGTACTGTTAAAATGGATCCACCACCTCCGATTAAGCCCAGTGAAATTCCGATAAGTAATGAAGCAAAATAGCCAATGATTTCCATGTGTATTTTTTGTTGTTTTGATAGTACAAATGTCAGGGAATAATTAGAGCTTATTCGTGATTTTTATCACAAGGCTCTTTTTTTTATGAGGGCTAAAAGTGAAAGTTTAAAACCACGTTATAATTGCTCATATCCACTTTATTCATGATATATTTCTCATTTCCATAGGTCTCGCCTTGATTGTATTTATGAACGTATAAACCTTGAATCTCTAATCCTTCTAAGAATCCTTCAAATTCATAATTGAGTTCCAGGTTCAGTTGGTTATAACTAGGAAGACCGTATTTATTTAAAGCAACCTGTTTTACATCCGGTAATTTATATAATCCATAAGCTACAGATGCTTTTAAAGGGCCATTATGAGGATGGTAATTTAACTTTCCAACGAACGCATGGACATCTCCAAAACCCTCATTTCGCTCTCTAGGCATAAAGGTATAAAAAGGATCTCTTCCCCATTCTCTCGGCATTAAATAACGGCCCTCAGCTGTAATCCGCGTATAATTTACAGAAGTTTTCCATTGACTGTTCTCCCAGCCTAGCTTTGTGCTAAACACACGCGACATTTGAGACGGATCAAAATAAGTCTTAGTCGGGTCCTCGTTTCCACCGTGATTAATGGCATGTTGTTCGGTATACTGAAGGCCTGCCACCCAATTTCCTTTTTTAGCGTCCCATTGAATTTGGGAAGTATTGAATACATTATCCACCATTACATTCCAAAATTTTAGGGAATGACCTTTTGGTAATGTATGCGTGTACCCGACTAGATAAATGCCTTTTGATTCAATATTTTGAGCATAATTACCTTTCGTGCCATCGATATTTGTTCCATTAGAGTAAATGCCGATCGATTCGCCGATTCCATACCAATCCACGGTTCCTCTGGGTGATATTTCATACAAATATCCGCCCTCTAGTTTATTCTTTTTACCTGGGAAGATTTCACCATACAATCCACCTACTTCTGTGGGCCGCATACGTCCATCTTGTAAGTTGATGAAAGGAGTATTGATTAATTGTTTGCCAGCAGTAATATGAGATTTGCCAAAGTTGTATTTCAGATATAACTCCTCTAAACGGTCTAAATCATGTTTGTTTGCAGGGTTTTCGATGTCGAACAACGAAGCCTCATAGCGATTAACAGCATTTGTATAGGGGTCAGTTTTTGATAAATCAGAAGAAGCGGTGTTATAAATAAAGTAACCGCCTACACCCATTTGGAAACCTTTGTATGATCCCGTTTCGTAAAATAATCCTCCACCAGCTGCATGAGCATAGGAATCAGTTAAATGTCCCTGATTTTCCGTCGCCATGAAAAAGTAACGTAGGTTTCCGTGCACTTTTCCATGTTTAAAGGCAAATAAAAGGGAAGTGGAGTCCTCCGCTACACTTTTCTTTCCTTTCCAAAGATGTGGAGCCACATGCACCTCTTGGTGCTGAGCTAGTAGGATGCTAGGGAATACTAAACTGAAAAAAAATAGAGTACGAATTTGCATTAGGCTGTTTTAATTGATTAACAGCTGCAAAATTCCGTTTAATTAATCACCCTTGACGTGATTTATATCACAAGCCTCTTAAATCTATGATCTCAATCTGATTCTTATTGATTTTGATGAACCCTTTCTCTGCTAATTTCTTCATCAAACGTGAAATAACCTCTCTGGAGGAGTTAAGTTCCTGAGCGATATCTGTGAAGGAGGCCTTTAAGATGTTCGTTTTAAGGCTTTTTTGGTGTTGTTTTAAGTACCAAAGCAAGCGCTCGTCTAGATTTCTAAACGCGATTTGGTCTAAGGTGTCGAGTAATTCTTCGAAACGAGAACGGTAGGTTTCTAGCACAAATTGGTACCAAGACTTGTATTTTGCCGCCCATTCGTCCATTAATTCGATAGGTATAGCAATGACTTCGGTGTCTACTAGGGCTTTGGCCATAATCTGAGACGAAAGTTGTCTTGCGGCGCAGGTCATGGAAATGGCACAAGCCTCACCCGGGTGTAAATTATACATAAATACCTCGTTGCCTTCGTCGTCTTCGCGGAAAACTTTGATGATCCCTTTCGTTACCAAAACGGCTGAGCGAATCGATTGCCCCGTTTTCATCAAATAATCGTCCGTTTTGAATTTACGAACGACACCAGCTTGTTGTATTTTTTTGCTTAATTCTGGCTCAAATTGCTTGAATAATTCCATTCTAGTAGGTGATAACGGCTTGTTTTTCTAAACTTTCATAGGCGGCATCAATCACGCGCATACTCGCAATTCCATCTTCTCCTGGCACTGCAGGCGTCGCACCGGAGCGCAAAGATTGAAAAACATTTTCGTAAAATGCCATGTAATTTCCTTTTTCAGAGGGGATGCGTTCTGGGCTGCCTCCGTCTACATGTAGAAGGCCATATTCGCTAATGGCATCTACTCCCCAGTTTTCGCCTATAGGCACATGACCTTTGTCTAAATCGACTTCTTGGCGATCTGAACGGGTTTTGATGAAGCTTCCTTTCGTTCCGTGTAATTGGAAAGCTGGGATGGGTTCTTTGAAATAATAACCACTTTTCAAGCGAACGCGCAGGGAAGGGTAGTATAATAAGATTTCGAATAGGTCGATCACTTCTGTTCCTGGACGGGTTTTGCGTAAATCTGCAAACACATGCGTAGGCTTGCCAAATAAATGCAAAGCCTGATCAATCAAATGCGGACCTAAATCGGTCACGATTCCAGCGCCTGGACCAGCATCCTCTTTGTGTCGCTTAGGCGACATGAGTGGATTATAGCGGTCAAAATGAAATTCTGCTTCGACGATTTCGCCTAAAACGCCATCTGAAAGTACCTTTTTAAGTGTTAAGAAATCGGAATCCCAGCGGCGGTTTTGGTAGACAAAAATCTGTTTGTTCACCTCCTTAGCTAATGCCACTAATTGCTCCGCTTCTGAAGCATTGCAGGTAAAAGCTTTCACTACTACAATATGTTTTCCAGCCTTCAAAGCAGCTGTAGCGTATTCGAAGTGCGAATAAATGGGTGTGTTAACAATGATCAACTCGATCGAAGGATCTGCTAGAACGGCTTCCATCGAATCGTAAGAGGAAGTTCCAGGATAGGCATTCTCGATGTTTTTCTTGGAGCGTTCCCAGGATCCTACTAAATTGAATCCGGGGTGTAATTGAATGAAGGGGGCGTGAAAAACACGTCCTGACATTCCATAAGATAATAAGGCAGTTTCGATCGGTTTCATAAAAGTAAAAATAAACAATTCAGACCTTTAAACATAAATGAATTACTATGAAAAAAATACTTGCATTCAGTCTCCTAAGTTTAACAGCCCTGGGGCAGTCGAAGCCTTTGGTCTCGCACATGTTCACGGCGGATCCATCTGCCCATGTTTTTCAGGGCCAAATTTACATTTATCCTTCTCATGACATCGATGCAGGGGTAAAGGAAGATGATTTAGGGAGTCACTTTGCGATGCGTGATTACCACGTTTTATCACAAAAAACACCTGCAAGTCCGGTGGTAGACCACGGGGTTGCGTTAAAATTAGAAGATGTGGCCTGGGCATCGAAGATGCTTTGGGCGCCAGATGCAGCTGAAGCTAAGGGCACCTATTATTTATACTTCCCTGCGAAGGATAAGGAGGGTGTTTTCAGAATAGGAGTGGCCTCATCTGCTAAACCAGAGGGACCTTTTAAAGCAGAGAAAGAATACATGAAAGGTTCATTCAGTATCGATCCTTGTGTGTTTAAGGACAAAGATGGCTCGTATTATTTGTATTTCGGAGGAATTTGGGGTGGTCAATTGCAGCGCTGGAAGTCAGGTATTTATGGCGCTACGGATGAGTCTCAGCCTGCAAATGGGCAACCTGCTTTGATGGCTAAAGTGGCTCGTCTAGATGCGAATATGAAAGAGATGGCAGAGGCACCACGCAATGTGCAGATTTTGGATGCAGCGGGTAAGGTTTTATTATCTGAGGATCATGATCGTCGTTTCTTCGAAGCTGCTTTTGTGCATCAATACCAAGGGAAATACTATTTCTCCTATTCGACAGGGGATACCCATAACATTGCTTATGCAACAGGATCAAGCCCTTATGGCCCTTTTACCTACCAAGGTGTGATTCTTAAGCCAGTGAAAGGATGGACGAACCACCATTCGATTATTGAGCAAAATGGGAAGTGGTATCTGTATTACCATGATGTGGAGATTTCAGGTAAGACGCACCTAAGAAACATCAAAGTGACGGAGTTGAAATACCGTCCAGATGGAAGTATCGAGACGATTGATGCATACAAGCAATAATAAAATAAAGGGCCGCTCATTTTTGTGAGCGGCCCTCATTTTTTAGGCTAATATTTATTAGGCCAATATATTCTTAGCAAAAGCCACACATTTCTTCACTTCCTCTACCGGAGTGGAGCCAGCAGGAACTTCGTATTCCAATTCAATGGTAGCTGGGAATTTGTATTTATTCTTCTTCAATAAGGTTAATACTTCCTTTAAAGGTGTATCACCTGATCCCCAAACAAGGTTGCCGGCACCGTGTTCTTTCGACGTACGGTCTTTGATGTGCATACTCGAAATGCGATCGTGTTTCGCCTCGATGAAGGCTAATAAGCTAGCACTTGTGTGAGGAGCTCCCACCGCGATATAGTGACCGCAATCAAGGTTGATGGAATTGTAGGGGTTTTGGGCCAAAGCCTCATCATACACCGTATCCTTCACCTGGGTATGCGTGTGGTAACCGAAATAGATCTTGTGCTTTTCTCCCAAAGCGCCTAAACGCTGTGTTTGTGCTGAAGACGTGGGTAATTCCAACGTAACCGACTTTGCACCTAACACTTTTGCTGCACGTAAGGCTGATTCCACCTCCGCATCCGAGTTTTTCTCGCCAAACGCATTTGGTTTGTAGGCATAAACTGAGATTCCTGCGTCGTCTAACATTTTACGAACTTCTTTGAATTTGTCCATCGAAACAGACTCTCTCCAAGCAGATACATCTTTCTGATATTGCGCTAAAGCTGCCTTTTGCTCATCAGTAAGGGTAGGGCGAGGTTGACCAGGAGTCCAACGCATCGGTACCGGATTAGCGGGACGTCCTGCGTAATCTTCTACAGCGTCTCCCATTAATTCAATGGCAGAAACACCTGAATCTACACAGTATTGGATGATTTGCTTGATATCTCCCGGCATGCCGCGGAAAGAATAGGTAATGGTTCCTACTTGAACGCCACCAAAAACAGAGCTTGGTTTGGCAAAACTGAAGGACGAATTAGAGGCCCACAATAGGCCTAAAGAGGCTAAAGAG
>JBMSJH010000093.1:0-8053 GCA_049418705.1 Aquirufa sp. | reverse complement strand
CAAAAGAACTAAAAGATGAAATTAATAATCCTACAAAAAGCAAATCAATTAAATTTATAGCTGTTGACATGATTGATAAAGGTTTAATTTAAAAAATTGATTTCTGAGCGGCCATCTTTTCGATTTCGGCTACGGATCTTGGTGAACCTTTGGAAAGATTCACATTCCCTGTCTCTGTGATCAAAATATCATCTTCGATACGGATACCGATGTTCCACCATTTCTTATCGCATTTACTTCCTGCAGGAATGTAAATACCTGGTTCCACTGTTACGACAACACCTGCTGCTAAGACGCGAGGTCCTAAGTCATGCACATCTAATCCTAAGTGATGGGACGTTCCGTGAGGGAAATACGTACGTGCTTCTTTCTCATTCGCTGCAATACCTAATTTAATTAAACCAGCATTCACCACTGCGCGAGAAGCAGCATCAATATCTCCAAACGGAGCACCTGCCTTACATGCAGCGATACCTGCATCTTGAGCAGCTAAAACGATTTCATATAATGCTTTTTGTGCTTCTGTAAACTTACCATTTGCAGGAACCGTGCGCGTAACGTCAGCTGAATAGCCATGGTATTCTGCTGCACAATCGCTCAACAATAGATCTCCATCTTTTACTGTTTTCAAATTAGTGATGTAGTGAAGAACGCACGCATTTTCTGCCGCCCCATTAATACTGTTATACCCTGGATATTCTGAGCCAGCATTCTTGAAATGGTATTCCATAATGGCCTGAGCTTGGAACTCTTTCATCCCCGGCTTTATGGCACGCATCACATCATTATGCCCTAAAACACTGATAGAAGCTGCTTTTTGAATTAAGGCAATCTCTTCAGGCTGCTTAATTCCACGCAAAGCACGTAGGGTATTTAAGGTAGTTTTGGAGGCCAAAGGTTTAGCAGACGCAATCACTAAACTATCCACCAAAGAGGCCATGCGAGTTAATGGATCAGGTTTTGCCTGGTATTTTGCAAAGATTCCTTCTGTGCGATACAAGGTATAAACGGAATCAACGCTCGCTAAGGAAATAGACGAAGCATTAAACTGGTCATTAATGAATACGTTTTCCATTTTGCTTTTCGCCTTGAAACCATCCGTTCCTAAGATCTTACCGGTCCAAAGCTCCTTGAATGGATCGCGGTTTTGGACAAAAATAAATTCTGTTCCCGTCTTCCCTAATAAGGTAACAGGTTGCTTGAAAAGCAATAAAACTGCGTTAGGCTCCTCTAGACCTGTTAAATAATAGAAGTTCTTGTTTTGTGCATATTGAAACTCCGTGTCATTGCTACGCTGGCGAGTTTGAGAAGCAAAAAAGATACCGACGCCTTTATCAGACATTTTCTCTTTAAAGGCTGCACGACGACCTGCGTGAAATTCAGGAGTTAAATAATCCGTTGGGTAATCTTGTGCAATGGCAGATTGTAAAGACAAAGTCGCGAACAATCCGATGATGAGGTGTTTAATTTTCATGGAATAATAGAATAATGAAGAAGCAAGATAAGAAAAAAGGCTCCAGATGGAGCCTTTGAATTAATTTTTTTGACCAAAATACCGACTCAACCAGAAGCCACATAGGCCCCAAGCCACAAAAGCGTCTATTAATTGTGCACGTAAATCATATACCGGATACCAAATGTGTTCCGTGTAGGGAACATTGCAAAAGGCGATTAAGCCAATCACTACAGAAACACCTACAATCGTGGATCTTCTATGGATTTTAAGTTTTGAGATAATCCAAACCAATAAAAAGACCATAAATACGTCTAAAACGAAACCACGAATCATGTTCATGGTCATATCTGTTTTATAAGATGGATAATAAATGACACGAGCCCAAGGCTTTCCTGCAATCGATTTAGTAAAACCTTCTAACTCTTCCATCGATTGATTGTGACTCATACGAGGTAAAATATAGCCCCCAGGCGCTAATTCCTGTTTATTCAAATAAGTTAGGATAGAATCTTGCTTTGCTGTGTATTGCTGAACAGGTTCATGCAAATTAAAAGCAACATGAGATAGAGTCTGCCAAATAAAGATAATTAAGCCGCCTACGAGAGAACCGATAATAAGTTTTTTCATCGTGTTTGAATTGATTGAACGGCAAAACTAATAATAAAATCCTAATCTGGCTAAAAAATATACTATTTATTAAAAGCCTTCTACCTTTACTTTCCATTCTCGGGGGAATCCAACAAAGGATTTGTTACCATTTTGTCCCTTTGCCATCCAAGCGAGCGTCGTTAATAATCCTCCGTTTCCGGGCATATAAAGGCGCAACCTTTTGTCTTGGTAATTATGACCATTATTCAGGTAGGTATTCTTTTGAAGGGGCTTCAAAAGAAATTCAATCGCCTTTTCCGAATCGTGCAAACGGAGTGCAGTCATCGCCAGTAATGGATAATCCCATCCCCAAGTGCTTTCCCAATTCCAAACCTTTTCAATTTTCGCCAACGTGTTTTTCATTTTTAAAGAATCCGTAGTTGGCAAGGGTTCCAACATCCCCATTGCCCCTATAACAGCCGGATGATCGGAGATAAATTTAGGGTTTAAATACGTATCTCCATATCCCGCTGCAGCTTGATAAATACCATCAAATTCAGGCAGAGATGGGAAATGACTCAAAATATGATCCCATTTTTTATTTACACTCAACCCCGTAGATTTTCTCCATTCCTGAGCTACTTGAATTCCTTTATACCAATAAGCTAACTCTAAAGGAGCATTGTAGGTTGTAACAAAAGGCAATGATTCTTGAGCAGGAATGAATCCTGGTCCTAAGCGATAAACCTGCTTCAGCGAATCCCAAGACAATAAATCTTCCATCGCTACTGCCGTCTCCTCTACGAGATAGCCATATTTACGCTTGAAGTTTATCGGTTTCTTCTTAGCTAATACATCCAACATATCGATTATATGAGGTTGTTGCCAAAGCAAAAATGAACCCACGGAAGACGGTGACTCTCCCCCAGCTGGGTCTGTCATTTTTTGCCACCTTGCCCCCCTCAGACCTTGTCTTTGGGCTAATTCTTTGGCCTTAATGAAATTCCGTTCATACCAAGGCAAGACCTTTTCCAGATATTCCCCTTTACCCCAATAAGCAAAATGCATCAGATGCCACCAAGTCATTTCTAAATGAGGTCTCCCAAACCACGAATTATATACCAATCCTGTCTCTTGAGGTGGTTCTTCACTAATTGATTGAACTTTAGCCAGGTACATACTTAAAATCATCCTTCGTTCTAATTCAATAGCACGTGGATCTTTCACATTACCAAAATCAATCATCCCTCCTTTTTGCCAATACTCTATCAATGCTGCCCGATTTTTCTGCAATGCTTGAGACCAATTCAGTTTTTTGTCTGAATCAAATCCAACACTAATCTCTATTTCATTTAAACGCGTCGGAATGATCTCAAAGAAATGATCTCGTATTTTGCTCGCTTCAATTGCTTGATTCGATTGAATGGAGACTTGATAATGAAGCGAATCTAAGCTATGCTGAATCAAAATTTGTTTACTGGAATCGAGTATGAGAGTCGAGTGATGTTTTTCTGGATTAGCCATTTCCACCCCCTCATCTAGGAAGGATTGAGATGGAAAAGGAAAATTCAATTGAAAACGCATCCTACCCATTTTTAGTAAATCGGACTGAACTTTCGCATAGATAACATCGTCATGAGAATCAGAGAAGGTCCAAACTCGAACAGGAATTCCCTCCACAGAAAATTGCGATAAAATAATACCAGAATAGGGATTTAACGTTTGATTAATTCCTTTAATATCAGATGGAGCAGCTATCTGACCATTTTTCAATACAATTCGGAAACCAAAATGCCCCAAGTGAATACGGTGTGGATTAGCCCTGTAATAATCTGTAGCAGCATCTCTTCTCGCATCTTTATGTCCTTGCAAAGCATAGGATATAGGACGGCCAGCATAAGGCTCTGAACGATAAGTTTCAGAACGCATAAAATTTACTGTATTGGGAAATGAATGCCAAGACCAAGAGCTTTGGGTACCCAGTGGTATGCCTTTAGCGTAATATGATGGAAAAGTTTGTAAACCGGTGGCATCCACCGTGTAAGCAAAGTGGCCATTCCCCACAGATAAAGAAGATAAGGTATCTAAAGAGCGATTAACCACATTGTGCCTTTCTACAACTAGTTTTCGATCGATTTTCTGGGCAAAAATACTAACCGAAAACAACAGTAAATAGAAGATTTTCATTACTTCGCTTTTAGGATCTCTGATCCTGCTAACAAATAACATCCGGCACCGAAGTCCTCAAAATTAGGAATAGAGGTCTTCGTGACTGGTTGTCCGTCTTTTGGCTCCTTTCCTGTCCCTTGCACATAGGCTAAGAATCCATTGGATTGAACACAGGAATCAATAGCCTTCCAGCCTTTATCAACCGAATTCTGGTATTTTGATGCCGGTAAAATACCTTGGCGTATTCCCCAGGACATACCATAAACGAATAAAGCAGTTCCTGTAAGTTCTGGTCCGCCGTAATTGGACTCATCGGTTAGGCTTACGTTATAAAACCCATCCTTACGCTGCAAAGGCAATAAAGCGGCAGCCATATCTTGGAAATCTTTCACATATTCTGCCCGATGAGGCGCATTCGCTGGCATCAAATCTAAGGTTCTTGCTAAAGCAGCAAAAACCCACCCATTTCCCCGAGACCAATAACAATTCGTTCCATTAGGCTCTTTATAAGGCGGAATAAAGTCTTTATCTCGCCACCACAAATGCTCTTGCTGATTGTATAGTTTCACTTTGGTATCAGTGTATAAATCATGCATTTTAGTAAAATAGCGCTCATCTTTAAAGCGAACACCTAAACGCGTGAAAACGGGCATACTCATTTGAAGACAATCGATCCAAGACCAGTCATTTGACTTTTCAGTGGCAACCATATTGTCTATATTCTCTTTAATCGGTTTAATTCGCGCAGAATCAGCCTTCAAATCAAACATATCTAAATACACTTGACCACAGGCTTGGTCGTCGGCATTCCTCGTTTTCAAGCCATTTCGCAAAGACCAATGATGAAATTCACCCCAATCTTCCATGTATTTCAAGTCAGAGGGACGAGGATCTAACTTATATAATTCCATTAAACCTTCGTAAAAAACAGCTCTTGTCCAAATATTCGAGGGCCGAGTTTTATCCGGACTCACAATCACTTTCGTTACGTCAGGCCAAACTCCTTGGAAATAGGACTTCGCCAGGTGCATATGTTGAAGAACTTGCTTTCGGTCAGGCTTTTCAGCGATTAAAATCGAAGGAATCAATAAAATAAATAGGAGCTTCTTCATCAGGCTAAATAAAATACAGGGGTTAAATCAATCGCAACTGGAGAATGATCCGCATTCGTTTCCATAATATCGGCCATATAAGCCCACCAGCGCTTCATCACTTCTTGAGCAGGCAAAGAATCCAACCTTGATAAATCAGGTGCTTCTAGGTAGCCAAAAAGCGTACGGGTACTTTCGTCCAGGAAAATGGAATAATTTTGGATCCCGACTTGATGGAGCAATTCAGCTAATTCAGGCCAAATCTCGTCATGTCGCTTTTTGTATTCCACCGAATTACCGGGTAACAAATACATTTTAAACGCCTTTCGCTGCATAAGAATTGATTTCTTATAGAAGGCTATTAGCGTGCAATTTTACTCAGAGATTCTTTCTGAAAACGCCTGAAGTGCCCCATCATCAAATCCTAAATGTGTGACAAAACGCACATAAGTAGGACCAAAAGGGGCACAATAAATACCCTTTTCCTTTAATTCAGCCACCTTTGTTGCTGAAGATAAACCGTCTTGCAATTCAAGAATAACGATATTAGTTGAAACAGGTAGTATCGCTTTCACCCAAGGTAATTTTTCGCAAACCTGCGCAATTTGACGGGCACGTGCATGATCCTCTTTTAAGCGTTCTACTTGATGATCTAGGGCATAAATTCCAGCGGCGGCTAATAATCCGGCTTGACGCCATCCACCTCCTAAACGTTTTCTAACACGACGCGCTTTTTTGATAAACTCTTTCGATCCTATTAAAATAGAACCAACAGGTGCGCCTAAGCCTTTGGAAAGACAAACAGAAAGGGTATCAAACCAAGTACCGAATTGAGCCGGAGTCTGACCCGTTTCGACCATCGCATTAAAGATACGTGCCCCATCTAAATGAAGCGGAATGTTAACGGAACGACAAAAATCAGATATCTCCTGTAATGCCTCTGAAGTATAGATACTTCCGCCACCTTTATTAACTGTATTTTCTAAACTAACTAAGCGACTTTCGCAAGCATGAATATCATCAGGTGAGATTGCTGCACGGATTTGAGAGACATTCAACCGACCTAAATCCCCTTTCAATAATTTCACCGAAGCACCGGCATTTGCCATGATACCACCGCCTTCATACAAATAGATATGCGATAACTCGTCGCATATAACTTCTTGACCTTTAGAGACATGCACCGAAATCGCAATTTGATTTGTCTGCGTCCCAGACACACAAAAAAGCGCGGCTTCTTTGTTAAAAAGCTTTGCCATTTTCTCCTCTAATGCATTTACGGTAGGATCTTCACCAAAAACATCGTCCCCTAGAGGAGCCGAAAACATAGCTTCGCGCATACCGGGAGTGGGTAAAGTAAACGTATCACTGCGTAATTCGATCTTCATATTAGAATTGCTTTAGATAAGACAATTTAGCTAAAAAACTTTGTTGCTTCTGTTGGGTGCTATCGGAACCTTGGTAATTCAAGGTATTCAACACGAGATACACATAAGACAAGGGCTGGTATTCCCAGGCCAATCGCATATTCACGGAATTCAAATTATCTGTCGTATTTTTCTGATAGAAGCCGATTAATTGCAAACGCGGATTAATCGCCATTCGAGTCTCCAAAATCAACAGATTCACTTCTTTGGTCTCACGAGCAGCGCCCATATTTTCAAATTTACTCCAGTTCCACGATAAGCCCAAGTTCACGTGTGGGATGGGCGCCACTCGAAACTTAGAATCAATCATTTGTAAGGTTCCATCAAAAAATCCACCCCAGCCATATTCTGTAGATCCAGAATATTTCGCACTAGGATCACTAGATAACAAAAATCCTTTTCTAAAATAGTTATAAGAACCTGGTTTAATGCGAATACCCACCGGATTAAAATCTTCTTCCAAGTTTTGAACACTCGCGTCAATATACCCCCCTATAATACCCCCATTCTGAAGATTAAACCATAAGGGACCTGAAACCAATTTTTGTTCCACAATATTTCCAGTCTTTAGACTGTGGTATACCTCCGTATAAACACCAGGCTGCCAAAATCGAATAAATTTAGGCAACCATTTTCCACGCACATTAAAATCGACACCCTGCGAATTAGAAAGCACATTTTTCCTTGAAACAAATCCCATTTCAGGATTGTAATCATCCGAAACCAAGGTATGCGTCCAATATAGCGTAACCAAATTGTCTTTATAAAGAAATTGTCCATACTCCGCAAATCCCTGTTTACTATTCCTAGAATCCTGCGTCATAGTACCCATACCACTGAAGGACAATTTATCATTGAAGCGAATAAAGGCATCTACTGCTCCAGTTGTAGCCACATTTGAAGGCGATGATTTAGTCGTAACAATCGCTCCTATCCTGTTTTGTTTGCCAAAATTCTCCGAATATCTTCCCACAAAGAAATTAGTAAACGGATCACCATCTCCCTCGCCATGGCGCATATAGATTCCTCCAAAATTTCTTTTCTCCGAGCGATAAACAAACCTGGTACCCGCTGTAATGGCAATGGGATTCACATTTTGATCTAAACCAATCGTACGGCTAAAGAAGGGCTGAATATACATCGAACCGCCCACTACCTCGTTAACGGGTGCTAAACCAGCAGAAAAGAGCGACGCATTCTCTAAAAAAAACTGACGACGTTCTGGGAAGAAGACAGAAAAACGAGAAATATTATTTACCTGCCTATCTACATCTGCTTGGGCAAAATCCGTATTAAAGGTGAAGTCCATAATAGAAGTAGGA
>JBMSJH010000092.1:0-8106 GCA_049418705.1 Aquirufa sp. | reverse complement strand
AAACAATACTCATTAAAAAAGGGAGCCTAGCTCCCTTTTTTAATATCAACTTTACTCTTTGAACTTTGGTCTTTGAACTTTGAAATTTACTACTGCCCCTCAGAGCTCAGAATCCTACAATCCTTATACTCATCATCGATAAAGATAAAGACATCATCCTTCGCCTTCATGAACCATTTTTCGATGGCGTTGTTCTTCTTACGAGATAGGGTGATTTGGGCTAGTTTTTGGTAGTCATCCTTCAAATTCGCAAAGTGTGGAGGATGCTTCGCTTTAAAAAACAGAATACGAACAGCAGAACGTCCATCATCCGTACGGAAAGGAATGGGTGCTGAAATAGTTCCCACCTTCATCGAATCCAAGGCAAAGAAAAGTGCCGGATCCATCGTGCCATCATAGGCTAAACGATTTCCTCCATTTGATGCGTCCATTAGAACTCCACCGGCGTCCTGCGTGGCTTTGTCCTCAGAGAATTCTTTAGCGGCCTTTTCGAAAGTAGTTGAATCGCGTTGTACTAATACTCGAATACTATCCAGGAATTTAGTAGGCTCTGTCAAATCTAATTTTTGGTAATCAGGGCGCAATAGAATATGACGCGCATGGTATTCTTGACCTCTGATTTCCAATAATTGGATTAAGTGAAATCCGAATTCAGATTCTACTACGTCAGACATTTGATTCGGTTTTAAACGTAAGGCAGCAGCCTCGAAGGGAGCCACCATAGCACCACGCTTTGCAAATCCTAAGTCACCACCACGTTTTCCTGAGCCTAAATCTTCTGAGTGTACTTTGGCTAAATCTTCAAAACTTTCTCCTTTTTCTACTCTTCTACGGAAATCCAAAAGCTTCGCATACAACTCTTCCTTCTGATTCTTGTTCGGCTTAGCAAGACGAATAATGTGACTAATTTCTACTTCAGCAGGCAAATAGGGCAAAGAATCGCGCGGAATTTCGTTAAAAAAGGCGGCTACTTCTTTGGGGGTAATTTTAACATCATCCGTGATTTTGTCTTGCATTTTACGGCCTGTCAATTGCTCTTTTAAAGAAGAACGTAAATCCTCTTTCAAGGTAGCAATCGATTTACCATAAGCCTCTACAATGTTTTTGGCAGAACCATATTGGCCTTCCATTTGCTCCATACGGCTATTTAATTCCGCCTCAATTCGCTTATCCTCCACAATCACAGAGTCAATCTCCGCCTTCGCTAACATCAATTTGTTCACGACTAAACCTTCCAAAATCTGGCAACGATTAGGCGTATTAGCCTGACCACTGGTTAGGTATTGTTGGTATTGACTCTCCACCTCAGACTTCAGAATGAAGTAATTATCGACCTTCACAATGATGCGATCTAGTACATTTTTATTCTCTACTTCTTGTGCATAAGTAGCTAAACTACTCAACACAAAACACACACCTAAAACCCAACGAGTCAATTTCATATAATTAATTTTTCAGTATTTTTTCTAATTCTGCCGTATTGATGACAACCGGATATTGTTGCTTTAATTTAGCAACCCACTCTTTTTCAAGACGTTCTTGCAAGGCTCTAATCACTAATCCCCTAGCCTCTTCAAATGATCTGATTCGCTCAGGTTCTACTTTCTTAATTTCCACCTGAGCAAACTTACCCGCGGCCTCATAGGATTTAACGCCTAAAGTCCAATCTACACTATCCACAACAGGAGATACCCCTTTTTTGAAATAGCCTTCCTTTGCCTCTAAACTACCCGGCTTTAAGGCATTAAAGCGCTTAACCACATCCTCCATACTGGATGAGAAGAAACGGAAAGAAACACGTGCATTCTTAGTCTTCACCGTCTTAGAAGCTGCTTTTAGATTTGCCTCATCCTTTTGAATGATGCGTTGAGAGGAAATACCTTTGGAATTCAAATAAGCCACCACCTTGTTTACCCTTGCTTCCGAAAGAGAATCTGCCTCTGAGGCATCTCTATGTCCAGAAATCTCAACGACATAATCCACATTCTTAGCCATCGTTAAGAACAATTCAGCCGCTAATTTCGTCGCTGGCTCTTCTAATTTCGATTCTTTCAAGGCAAAGCTAATATCCGAGAATTTCTTGTTCATCGGATAAGGACTTTGTTTCAATAAGTCCAAAGCCTCTTTCAGCGTTTTCTGTGTATCGGCCACCACTAATTTAGCTTCAACACGTGCCGGCATCATGAATTGTGCCTTGTTCTCTTGGTAAAATTTAGTTTGGCTTAGTGAATCTAAAGACTTTTCAAAAATCTCACGATCCGTCATTTTACTAAACAAACTCCCTTCTAAGAATTCGGCCATCTGCTCCTTGAAAGCAGGATATTTACTTTCTAAATTCGCTTCCTCGGCCTGTAAAGTCTCTTTTTCGATTAATTCATCTAAATAAGATTGCTCCGGAACGCTAGGCAGATAACCTAAAGATTTAATTCGACGTTTTTGCTGTGCTTGTACGTGCGCATAAAAATCACCTACTGTATAGTTCTTATCTAAAACACTGAAAATCACTTCCTGTAAGAAAGGTTCTGAACCAGTGCGTTCCACCGACATTCTTTCAAACGCGGCCTTTTTAACAGCCTCTTGTACTTTCACTTTATTCTCAATGCGCACCCGCTTCATGAAGGCTTGTCTGATTAAACCTTGGCGATCTGCATCTGTAAGCACTTTTTGCTTGATAAATTCTGACATATCTTCATAGGTCAACAGAGGCTTTTTATCGACCAGTTTAAACAATTGCCAGCCTAAATTCGTCCGAATAGGTTTAGACAAATCGCCTATTTTCTCTAAGCCAAATAAAGCATCTTGCAATTCCTCACTTAGATCAGATGAAAAATACCAACGTCTGATTTCACCCCCACGCCCTCTAGAATAAGGATCTTCTGAATAATTCTTGCAGACTAACTCAAAACTCTCCCCAGCCTTTAAATAGGCTTCCACTTGTTCAATTTTCTTCTTAGCCTCTACTTGCAAACTAGCTGGAGCATCTACTGCAGCTGAAACTATAATATGGGCTAAGCGAATTTTTCCTGAATTAGGACGTTGGTTGTTAATCTTAATAATATGGTAACCACTCGGAGTCCTAAATGGCTTGGAGTACTCTCCTATTCCTACCGAATACACCGCATTTTCAAAGTCATAGTCTGTTTGCAAAGAGGTAATAAAACCTAATGCACCGCCTTTAGGGGCAGACAATTCATCTTCTGAGAATTTAGTAGCTAACGTGGCGAAGTCTTCACCTGCTTTCAGTTTTTGGTATAGATTATCAATTTTTTGGTAGGCGATAAGTGTATCTGCTGGGGTAGGATTATCTCCTAATTTTACCAAGATTTGACTCACCTTCTTTTCCTCCTTCATCCGCTGATATGCCTGTTTTACCAGCATATCTAGGGTAGGCAGATCAACTAAATACGGAGTCGCAAGTTCCTTCCGAAAACTGGCGTATTCCTCTTTAAAATCGGGCTGTTCCGCTAATTTTTCCTGCTCAGCAGCGACAATTTTCAATTGATAATCGATGTAATCCGATAAAAAAGCGGCTTGATTTTCTTTGGTAATACTATCCGACTCTACCAGCGGCTTGTATACTTGTAAGAAACTCTCAGCTGATATCTTTTTAGGGCCTATCTGAATAGGAAAAGCGCTTTGTGCCAAACTGGCAAAAGGCAGACACAAGATAAAACCTATAACAAATTTAAAATCCTTCATTCTTATTCAATAAGCCAACAAAATTACGAATAATCCCTGACAAAACGTTTAATCTACTTTTATTTGAATCGAGTACACATATTCAAAGTCATCGATGCGAGACCGACCGCCCACCCATTTCCCAGTTCGAGTAGAAGAGCGGGCTGATTCATAATCCCATTGCGTCTCTGACACACCTAACAAGTCCTTCAAATCTAGTTCACTAACCCAATCTACACCCAGCGAACCAGCCTTCATTCCCCATAAAAACCAAGCCACGGGATTTTCTGCAGAAGTAATGGCCAAGGGTAATGCAAATACTCCACTAACCGCATTAAAGCGGTTCAACCATTTCTTGGTCGGCTGATAATCTTCCAGTTCGAAGAGGGAGAGTTGAAAACTGGCTTTTTGGCCTGGCTTTAAACGGACAGAAACGGGGTTTATTGTATCGATTCGAATCACCTGGTCCTTCTTCACCTTGCCTAAATAAGAGGAGAATACTTGAACTGGCGTGATTTTATCTCTCTCTACAATCCCGATCGCTCCTACTAATAAAACCTCATCCCCAAAAATTTCTTGAGTATTGAGCACCTGCAAGCTCTTTGGCAATACCTTTACTATTTTATCTACTGAAGTCTTAGGTGCTACACTAGTCGATGGAACGGAAGGACGTGCACAGGAAAATAAGCCTATAAAGACCAAACAGAGAATTAAACGCATGGAGCTGGTTCTTGCTGAGTCAAACAATGGAAACTTCCTTGTCCCCAAATAATCTCGCGTGCCGACAATCCAATCACCGGTCGATCGGTGAACAATTTGCGTAGAATAGCTAACGCAACCGAGTCTTGAGGGCAATCGAAAATAGGCACTAAAACCGCTGCATTACAGATATAAAAGTTCGCATAGGAACCTGGCGCCCTAAATCCATCGATCACGACAGCATCTGGCATCGGAATCTCCACAATTTGCAAGGGAGATCCATCCAATAAAGTCATTTGCTTCAATTCAGCTAGGTTAGCGGCTAAAACGGCATGATTTTCATCCTGCTCGTTTGGTTCCACCATGGCGATAACGGTATTCGCATTAACGAATCGTACTGTATCGTCAATGTGCCCATCCGTATCATCCCCTACTATCCCATCAGAAACCCAAAGCACCTGCGAAACTCCATAATAATGACATAAATAGGCTTCAATCTGGTCCTGCGTCAAGTGAGGGTTGCGATTCGGATTCAACAAACACGAACGACTAGTTAGTACCGTACCTGCTCCATTAAAGTCTACAGACCCTCCTTCCATGATGATTCCTGGAGAAACTGCAGCGAGATTTAGGCGGGAGGCAATTGTTTGAGGCAAGGCATTATCATCCGAAAAAGGTGGATACTTCCCACCCCAGGCATTGTATTCCCAATCCACTAACAGGCGATCAGAACTACCTTCTTTCACGAGAAAAGCAGGACCATGATCCCGGCACCAAGCGTCATTCGTCGGTTGGATATTAAATTCAATTTTTGCTGAATCAATTCCATATACGGGTAATTGGCTCTCCACGAAAGCCTTCAATTCTTCCGAGTTTACATTAATTCGCACCTGCTCACCTTGTGAAATAGCTTTGATCAGGGCAAAATATTCTGGATACATTTGACCTAGTTTCTCTTCTTGCCAAGAATGATCATTGTGCGGGAAAGTTATCCAAGTGGCGATATGTGGGTGCCACTCGGCAGGGAAAAAGTATCCTTGTTCTTTTGGAAACATCGTCTTAGGCTTTTAATCTTTCTGCAATTAGGCGCAGACCTTCTAATGTAATTAATTTATTCACCTCATCGAAATAAGAGGCTAATGGCGTTAAAATAGAGGATAATCCACCCGTAGCCACCACTTTCAAGTCTCCCTTTTTATCCTCTTTCACCCGGCTAATCATCTCTTTTACCATCCCTACATATCCCCATAAAATACCTGCTTGAATGGCAGAAACCGTGTCAGTACCCAAGTTGAATTCAGGCATTTCTAGTGGCACTTCTGGCAATTGAGCTGTTTGAGAGAAAAGCGATTTAACCGCCGTCTTTAAACCAGGGGCGATGGAAACCCCTTCCATTTTACCTGATTTATTTACCAGTGTAAAGGTAAGGGCGGTACCAAAATCAACGATAAGCACATTAGTCGCATAATTTTCATGCGCGTAAACCGAATTCGCCACTAAATCTGAACCGATCTCGTCCGGACTGATCACTTGAATGGCGAGGGATTCATACAAGGCGGGGTTCATGACTTCCGGCATAAATCCTAGCCAGATGCTTAAACCCTTTAGAATTTGGGGTGATATAGAAGGAACTACGGAAGATAATAAGGCCAAAGAAGGTAAGGTGTCCCCTAAGTCTTTAGAGGCCCACTCTTTCTTAATCCAATTCACTACCCCATTTGCACTCCAAGGCTGGTGGGTGGGCGTTCGTAATACCGCTTTCCAGGTCTGATTCTCATAAAAACCAAACACGATATCCGTGTTCCCTATGTCTACCACTAATAACATGTATACCGTGTTTTAATTATATATCTTTTTCTAGACCTGCGGATAGGATCGGGAATCGTAGCCAGCTTTTGGGATCTAAACTATAATCATCTACATGGAAACCAGGCGCATAACGCTCTCTTTTCCATTGATTCCGAGCCCAAAGACGGAAGAATCGACGAACGAATTCCTCTAGCTTTTCTTTGGCAAAATGCGAACCATATTGCTCAATTACCTTCTCTAAGCATTCGTGTGGTGAACACAAATCATAAAAAACTAAGCGCTCGATCGTATTTAAAATCGGATAAGGCATTAAATCCTCCTCATCCACCTGCTTCTCCGTTAATGGCCGTAATTCCGCACTTGGCTCCAGGCTATTGACTAAATGAAGACCCTTAAAGCCCTGCTTTTCTAACCATAGCAACCAAGTCCTGATGAAACTTTTATCAATCCCTGAAATAGGCGAAATCGAACCAGAGGTGTCTCCATCCATCGTTGCATAGCCTACACTGGCTTCAGAACGATTAGAAGTTGCTAATAAAAGGGCATTTTTAATATTGGCCAGCATCCAAGCACTTGGGGCACGGACACGGGCTTGCACGTTTTGGAGCGTAATATCATCTTGAGCCCAGGTTAAAGGCCTATTAATCGCTTTTTCAACTAAATCACGGTAACCTTTGACGATTCCATCGATCTCGATCACATAATGCGTCGAACCGATCCACTCCGCTAATTGCTGAGCCGAATCCCGGGTATTTTGGGAGGAATTAACCGTTCCCTGATAGATAGTCGTCAATAAATCCGCCATGACCTGGTCCTGCTGAGTCAAGGGGATGTAATTTAATTTCTGTTTCAATCCTTCCCAGCCTAATTCCTGGGTGGCATATTGAATACTCAAGGCACAAAGTGAGGCAATGGCAGACGAATCTGCCCCACCAGAAAGGGATAAAACCCATCCCTGCGAGCGGGATTTGCGTAAATAATCAAATAGTCCCAAGGCCACCGCGCGGGAGAATTCTTCTTCTTTTTTCGAAGCAGACGCTTCCCAAGCAGGAATTTCCGTATTTATATAGGTTACAGGTACAGGAATAGTAAAGTCAAATGACACCACATCTTCACCTGAATCTTCGCGAACGTCTAAAGATAATTGCTGCGAAACTAAAGTAAAATCTTGGTAAGAGAACCGTGGCGTTTGCGCTAAAATTTGACCATCTTGAGCAATGTAGGCATCTCCATCAAAAATGATTCGACCGGCTTCGTTTCCTAATAAATTCGCAAAAACATAGGCTCCATCGATAATTTTAGCCCCTTCCAAGGCTAAGGATTTCCTAATTTCTGCTTTGCCAAAAGCAAAGTGAGACGCCGTCGGATTACAAATCACCGAAACGCCACGTCGCGCTAGATCATGGGCAGGTCTTCTATCCCCTTCCCAGGCATCTTGACAAATTTCAATTCCTACCGTAATTCCAGCAAAATGTAGTCGGTAATCCCCTAATGAAATTCCCTTATAAGTCGTTCTTTTCCCTTTAGGCCAGGCTTTAAACCAGCGTGGTTCGTAATGAACACCGTCATCAGCTAAAAATTGTTTGGGAATTAAAGCCTGTATTTTCCCTTTCTCCAGGATAGCCGACACATTATATAGTTCACCCTCAAAAGGCAAGGCTAAACCTAAAACAGCGACCATTTCTGGCACAGCTGAAGCAATCAATTCAAGTGATTCCCAAGATTTAGCTGCCGTAAAAGGCGCCAAAAACTGATCCTCACACCCATATCCTGAAATACACAGCTCTGGTAAACAAATTAGAGCCGAGCCAGCTGAAGAGGCCTGAGAGATCGCTTGTAAAATACGCGCACGATTCCCCTCCCAATCCAAAGGCAATTGATTCAGCGTGGCTGCCGATAAAACGATTTTCTGTTTCATCT
>JBMSJH010000091.1:0-8116 GCA_049418705.1 Aquirufa sp. | reverse complement strand
AGTAGGAGAGAACCCGAATTTGACGAATCTGGATTCGAACGGGGACATTAAAGCCGTTTTTGATTACCGCCAGGTTTATTCCACTGTCTTGATGGATCATTTAGGTTTGACGGCTGGTAGCACTTCGGCGATTTTTAATAAATCTTTTGATCGCCTGCCTATCTTCTTGAGCTCGCCGTTGCTCGCTGAAAAAGGGGTTCGTATGGTATTGATGGATCCAGCTCCTAATCCAGCCTCCGGAAATGTGCGCATTCAGTTTGCGGCCTTCGAAGCGATGCGGGTGGAATTAGCACTTTATAACCTCGTAGGTGAGAAGTTAGGCATAATTTTTGCTGGCGAAGTGTTAAGCGAAACATACACCTATGGGTACGACCTAAGCTCTTTTGCATCGGGTACCTACCTATTAAGTTTGTCCTCTTCTACGGGAGAAAGAATAACGAAGCGATTAATCCTTTTAAATTAAATTCAGATGCTTATCTTTGTAGATTGATGAAAAAGAACCTCTATTTTGTTTGTTTATTTACGTTGATTAGCCTCTCTGCGAGTGCGCAACGTTGGTCCTATGGAGCAGGCCTAGGCGGCTCACTCTACCACGGAACATTTGCTAACTGGCATGTGTTTCCGAACGACAAAGAGTTTGCGATGACACGTCCGGCCTTGAATCTTCAAGTACGCTATCAGAATAACCCCACTTTTGCTTACCGCATCCAAACTGTTTTTACAGATCTTCGTGGAGGCACAGGAAACCGAGTTTCTCCAGTGACGGTTACGCTTCCTGTAACGAATTTTGCTACGTCCATCTTCGGTATTGATGCCTTAGTGGAATATAATTTTTTGAACTACCAAAACTCAGTCAGACGCGTAAATAACTGGACGCCGTACTTTTACCTAGGTGCCTCTTCTGTTTTTGCCAAAGTTTCAGGCACCCAAGATGCCGTCGGTTTTAAGACCAATACGAAGATGAATTATGCGATTCCTTTTGGGATTGGGTTTAAATACCAACTGAGCCCGAGCTGGGGAATTCAATGGGATTTAGGTGCAAGAAAAACATTTACAGATGCTTTAGATAGACCGTTAATGGAGGGTGAAGCCGCGTTTAATTTATCGAAAGGCGACCAATTTCTGAATTCTTCTTTGACCGTAACCTACACGATTCAATCCGTTTTTTGTCCTACCTATTAACAAGTTTTAATTGGATAGGGTGGCCGTTTTAACTACATTTGCCACCTTATTGATTGCAAATCCAGAATTAAATTGAAAGAGTCGATTGATCTACATAATGTTCCTGTACACATTGCCGTTATAATGGACGGGAACGGTCGTTGGGCAAAGCAGCAGGGGATGATGGACCGGGTTTTTGGGCATCGTTCGGCTTTGAAAGCAGTGAGAGAAACGATCGAAGGTTGCGGAGAGCTAGGAGTGAAGTTTTTAACCCTTTATGCCTTTTCAACCGAGAACTGGAACCGTCCTAAAGCGGAGGTAACGGCTCTAATGAGTCTTTTAGTCAGTGCGATTAAGGATGAATTGCCAGGGATGATTGAAAAAGATATTCGATTGAAAGCCATCGGTGACCTAAGCAAATTACCCGCATCCTCCAGAGCTGAATTAGAAAAAGCGATGGCGAAGACGGCGGATAACAAAGGTTTGACGCTGAATTTAGCCCTTTCTTATTCAGGCAAATGGGATTTAGTGCAGGCGACTCAGCAAATTGCTGAGAAAGTAAAAAATGGAGAATTAAACGCTGAATCGATTGATTCAGACACGATACAATCTCATTTGTCGACGGCCGAAATGCCCGATCCAGATTTGATGATTCGTACCGGTGGAGATCACCGAATAAGTAACTTTATGCTGTGGCAATTAGCCTATGCAGAATTGTATATTTTTGAAGATTTGTTTTGGCCAGATTTTAGAAAAGAACATCTAAATGAAGCGATTATAGACTTTCAAATGCGTGAAAGACGTTTTGGAAAGATAAGTGAACAATTAAATTAAGGGCTGAGGCCCCCGTATGAAAAAAGCAATTGCCATCCGATTAATCAATAGCCGTAGCCTGTTTTTGGGACTACTTATTTTTACGTTAGGAATTCAACAAGTATCTGCCCAAATCCTGGGCAGCCGTTCGGCCTTACCTGAGACGAGTTTTTCGTATGCTGACCCTAAAGAATACACGATTGCAGATATTCAAGTAACCGGTTCTCAATTCTACGATGGAACATCTATGATTAACATCTCTGGACTTCAGGTGGGTGATGTGATTAAAGTGCCAGGTGATGCGATTGGAGCTGCGATTCGTAAAATTATGAATCAAGGGATCTTGGATGAGGTTTTAATCTATGCGACAAAGACTGAAGGAGGAAAGATTTGGTTAACGATTGAATTAAAAGAACGTCCTCGTTTATTCTCTATCCAATACACGGGTATCAGAAAAGGCGAACAAGAGGCTTTGAATGAAAAGATGAAGACCTATAAAGGCAAGATCATCACGGAAACTTTGCGTAAAAACTTAGAGCTGACGATTCGTAAATACTACCAAGAAAAAGGTCGTTTGAACGCGAAAACTAAGTCAACCATCAAGACAGATTCTATCCGAGGAAATAATGCGATTTTACAAGTGGCAGTGGACAAAGGGGATAAAGTGAAAGTGAACAAAATTATCTTGAATGGGGTCGATGAGAAGTACCGTTCATTGATTTTACGTAAGATTAAGAATACAAAACAGAAGCGTTTTGGACGTATTTTCAAGCCATCTAAATTCGTTCCTAAAAAGTGGGATGAAGACAAGGAGAAGTTACTAGCAGCCATGAATAAATTAGGCTACCGTGACTTCCAATTAAAGTCAGATTCAATCGGAAACTTTAATAAAGAGTCGATTAACCTGGTTTTAAACATTGTTCAAGGGGCGAAATATTACTATAGAAATATTCGTTTTGAAGGCAATTACATCTATCCTGATTCCGTTTTAAGGGATGTGTTAGGTGTGAAGAAGGGTGATGTGTACAATACCGAGGAATTAGACAAGAAGATGAACTCGAATCCAGGTGAGGATTTAAGTTCTGTTTACATGGATAACGGTTATTTGTACTACCGCGCAGAGCCTGTTGAAACGGCTATCGAAGGGGACTCGATCGATTTGACGATTCGTATTTCGGAAGGTAAGCAAGCGACGATTAACAAAGTAACATTGAATGGTAATACGAAGACGTCGGATCACGTGGTGATGCGGGAGATTCGTACCTTACCAGGCCAAAAATTCAACAAATCAGCCATCATTCGTACGGTGCGTGAACTTTCCACTATTGGTTATTTCAACCCGGAAAAAATTAGTCCTAACCCGGTTCCACGTCCAGATGGAACGGTGGATATCGAATACAATGTGGAGGAAAAACCTTCTGATCAGATTGAGCTCTCAGGTGGTTGGGGTGGCTATATCGGTTTCGTAGGAACACTAGGTGTAGTTTTCAATAACTTCTCTGCGAAGAACATCTTTAATACGAAGTCTTACCATCCACTACCGGCAGGTGATGGCCAAAAACTTGCAGTTAGATTCCAAGCTAATGGGGCTTCCTTCCAGAACTATAGCCTTACATTCACCGAGCCTTGGTTAGGTGGTAAAAAGCCGAATTCCTTATCAATCTCGTTAAATAGCAGTATTTCTTATCCTTATAAGTTCCGTCAATCTGGTTATAATAGCTATGGTGCTGGAGGACTTGGCGGAGGCTATGGTGGCTATGGCGGTTATGGCGGCTACGGCGGCTATGGTGGCTACGGTGGAGGATTAGGTGGTTATGGAGGATACAATTCATTCTCTGTTCCTGACTCTTTAGTAGATGCGCACTTTAACGTAACGAGTTTATCGATCAGTTTAGGAAAAAGATTGAAGTGGCCAGATGATTATTTCTCTTTAAGTCATTCACTTTCTTTCTCTCGTTTCGATGTTGATCGTTATTATACGTGGGCTTATCCTCAGGGAATTTCGACATCAGTGACTTTTATGACGAACTTCTCTCGTAACAGTATTGATAACCCAACCTTCCCTCGTTCAGGATCTAGCTTCTCTTTATCAGGTAGTTTAACGCCTCCGTTTAGCCTTTTAGGGTTGAATAAAGATAATCTATTGATCGAATACCATAAGTGGATGATGGATGCTAGCTGGTTCAGTCCCCTAGTAGGCAAGTTTATCTTACACACGAGAGCTCACTTAGGATTCTTAGGTTCGTATGGTGGTAAAGAAACGACGCGTTTTGAACGCTTTGACTTAGGTGGTTCAGGTATGGTGCAAGGATTCTCATTTAACCGGGATATCGTCGGTCTAAGAGGCTATAAAGACCGGGTAATCGGACCATCAGGTTCTTATGGTAATGGTGGGGTTGCTTACAACAAGTTTGTGATGGAAGTTCGTTATCCAGTTTCCTTGAATCCTTCAGCAACAATCTTCTTGTTAGGCTTCGCAGAAGGCGGGAATAACTTCTCGTCATTATCCGAATACAGTCCGTTTAATCTATATAAATCTGCTGGTTTTGGGGCGCGTATCTTTATGCCTGCCTTCGGTATGATCGGTATCGATTATGGTATGGGCTTTGATAAACCACGTCCGGGAGATTCTGATTTTGGTCGTCAGGCCTTTACGTTCTCTATCGGTCAACAATTGAGATAATTATGCGCTTTATATTCGCATTTCTTGGAGTTCTGTTAGTTGCCCAGGTGGCCTGTGCACAGAAGTTCGGTTATGTGGATACGGAGTTTATTACCTCGAAGATGCCTGAGTATGCAAAAGTGCAGAAGCAGATTGAGCAAAACACGGCTACATGGTTAGCGGAGGTAGAGAAGAAGAAAGTGGAGCTGGAGAAGTTAGAAAAGGAGTATAAGCTGGAAGAGCTTTTGTTGACTGAAGATTTAAAGCAGCAACGTTTGGCGGCGATTCAAGCGAAGAATAAGGAGGCCAAAGCCTTTGAAAATCAGGTTTTCGGGACAGAGGGCGAGTTGTTTAAATTAAAACAGGCTGCCTATAAATCCATCTTAGATCAGATCTCTAAAGCCATTGAAAAAGTGGTTCGAGCGAAACGATTAGACTTTATCTTTGACAAGGCAAATGACGGATTAGTTTTATTGTATACAAATCCCGTGCACGACTATTCAGACTATGTTTTAGAGGAGCTAGGTTTGGAGTTAGATCCGAATTTGGCAGAAAAAACGAAGAAAGAGGAGGCACAACAGCCGAAAAGTCCTAAAAAGAATTAATTTTACCCTAAATAATACAGAGAACACAAACAAATTATTAATACACATGAAAAACAAGTTTATTTTGGCCGCAGGCCTACTTTTCGGATTAGCTGCTTTGCCTGCTACGGCTCAAGTAAAAATCGGATTCATCTACCAAGAGAAAATCTACAGCCAAATGCCAGAGGCTAAGCAAGTAGAAGAAGATTTGAAGAACACAGAGAAGCAATACCAAACATTGATTCAAGCGAAAATCAAGGATTTCCAAGATAAAGCGGCTGTATACGAGAAATTACCAGCAAACACTTCTGATATCATCAAACAAGATAAAGAGAAGGAATTACAAAACTTACAAACTTCAATTCAAGAGTTTCAACAAAACGCTCAAACTTCTATCCAAAAGAAGCAAGCGCAATTGTTACAACCTATCGTAAAGAAAATTGAAGAGAACATGCACGCAGTAGCGAACGAAAACGCTTACACGTTTGTGTTTAACAACTACGAGCCAGGAACAGGCGCTAACCCAGTATTATTACACTTCCCTGCTGAAGCAGATATCTCTGATTTAGTATTGAAGAAAATGGGAATCACACCACGTCCTGCAGGTGCAGCAGCTCCAGCAGCAGCGGCTCCAGTAGCAGCTCCAGCGGCTAAGCCAGCAGCTCCTAAGAAGTAATTCTTAAGTCCTTTAGAAAGAAAGCCTGATCGGAAACGTTCAGGCTTTTTTTATGCCCTAAAATACTGAATGGTTTGAAGAATAGAGATGGTAGCGATGACGCCTAATACCACATAGTGAAAGTATTTCTCTGGAATGTAGGCCAAAATTCTTTTGCCAAGATAAGAACCCACCACAGCGATCACTACTAAAAAAGGAATAAGAATCAGGTGTTCCTGTGAAAAATACCCTTGAAGAATATATACTACCGCGCGACTCGAATCTACCCCTAAATCAATTAGGGCAGATGTGGCAATAAAAACATCTTTCTCTAGTCCAAAAGCCGCTAAGGTTATTCCTCTAATCGCTCCACCCGTACCGATTAAGCCTGCTAAAAAACCGGAAATAACTCCACCTGTATAGAGATTGAAATTCGTCTGTTGGATCTTTTTCCCTGCCCCAGATATCAAAAAGAGGGTCAGCCCTAAGATGATTAGGTTCATACTTAATTCTATCTCTTTTAGGGGAATCATTTGGGTAAGGTAAGCGCCCAAAACAACGAACAGGACGGCGGGTATGCCTAGCTTGATAGCTATCTCTTTGTTGATGCCTTTTTTGAAAAGTACAATCTTCGATAGATTACTAAAGACATGAAAGACCGCGGTGATACCTAGTACCAGTTTGAAGTCAATGAAAATGGTCGCTAGGGGCACAAACAAAATAGAGGATCCGAATCCACTAATCGTCCCAATAATTTCCGCTAACAAGGCTAATAAAAAGAAGAGATAGAAGCCTTGATTCATGAGGATTAGTCCTTAGTGAGGAATTTGTTTTGGAATAACAAGATAGCCATTACCCCACAGAAGATGGCAGCATCGGCAAAGTTAAAAATGGGGGTCGAGTAATATGTACCTCCCCAAATCGGTATCCATGAGGGTAAATTACCTTCATAAAAATCGGCAAAGAACATGTCGATAACTTGGCCATGGAACCACTGCATGGGTGCTCCAGCTGGCGCATTATTAAACCAAACGCCATAGAAAACAGAATCAATTAAGTTTCCAATCGCTCCACCTAAAATCAAAGCCACGGAAACCAACAAACCCCAAGGGCTATTTTTAACGGTTAAAGAATGCAAATAATAACCAATCCCGAACATCGCCACAATGCGAAAAGTCGTTAAGATTAATTTACCCCAAATCGAACCGATTTGAATCCCAAACGCCATCCCCGGATTTAGCGTATAATGCAATTTGAAAAAATCTCCGATTAAGGGAATTTGGCCAAAATAACCAGGCTCCATCCACATATGTACAGCAATCTTAATTCCTTGGTCTAAGGCAATTATCAAGATACTTAATAGGAAATAGCGGTAGTTTTTCATGCGTTGTTTCGGCGGTTAACTTCTTTTTGTAACAGGGCAAACTCTCTCGATGTTTGTCCAGCGATAGAACTGTTCTCTTCTGCTCTTCTGAATAGATACGGCATAACGGCATCTACCGGGCCATATGGCACGTATTTCGCCACATTATAACCAGATGCAGCTAAATTATAAGAGATATTATCTGACATACCCAAAAGTTGTGCAAAGTAGATATTCGGGTGATTCGATGGAATTTCAAAGGCATTCATGGCATCACATAAACGCAAACAGCTAGCTTCATTATGGGTTCCCATGCAGAAATGAACGCGTTCCACATTTTTCAAACAAAGCTCGACTCCTAAATCATAATCGCGATCGGTATCCTCCTTGCTTACATGCAATGGCTCTGAATACTCGTCTTCGTGAGCTTTTTGGCGTTCTTTCTCTAAATATGCCCCACGCACTAGCTTTACACCTAAGTAGTAATTTTTCTCTTGAGCCGTTTCCACTGCTGCTTTTAGATTAGCAAGCATGTCGTGGCGGTACATTTGGTAGGTATTATAAATGATGGCCGTCTCGTGATTAAAGCGCTCCATCATTTCATAAGTTAAATTATCGATGGTCGTCTGAATCCAGCTCTCCTCGGCATCAATGAATAAACGGACCTTTAACTGGTGTGCCAGCTCACAGATTTCGACTAAAATCTCTTTGCTGTGATCGAATAATTCTTGCTCTTCTTCATTCAATTCTGCCTCGGTTTGTGCTTTTTCCAAAAGCTCTGCCTTAAATATCCCCGTCACTTTAAAAACCGAAAATGTAATGGATGGATTTTCTGCTGATTTACGGATGGTTTTTAGGATTTCTTCCTTGGTTTTTTG